>CACFJR010000004.1 GCA_902566755.1 uncultured Pelagibacteraceae bacterium | reverse complement strand
ATAGTGAGAACTGGTAAGTTTAAAGTTCTTTTAATTGAGGCTGGAGGTAAAGATAGCTATCCTTGGATACATATACCAGTAGGTTATTACAAAACCATGCACAATCCTAAAACAGATTGGTGTTTTAAAACTGAGCCTGATGAGACTATGGAAAATGTTTCGATACCATATCCGAGAGGAAAAACATTAGGTGGAAGTTCTTCAATTAATGGACTTTTGTATATAAGAGGTCAAGAGCAAGATTACGATTTATGGAGACAACTCGGAAATGTTGGTTGGGCTTGGAAAGATGTCCTACCTTATTTTATAAAAGCTGAAGACCAAGAAAGAGGTAAAGACCAGTTCCATGGTGTTGGAGGGCCATTGGCTGTATCAGATCAAAGAATTAAATTAGATATTTTAGATGTTTTTATGAATGCAGCCGAGGAAGTTGGTATCCCAAAGGTAAATGATTTTAATAAAGGAGATAATTTTGGATGTGGTTATTTTCAGGTTACAGAGAGAAATGGATTAAGATGCAGCACCGCAGTTGGTTATCTAAATCCTATCAAAAAAAATAAAAACTTAAAAATTGAAACAAACTGTCATGTTCAAAAAATCAATTTCGATAGAAATAACGCAGAGAGCGTTACTTATTCAAAAGGGAATGAATCTTTTACTGTTAAAGCTGAGAAGGAAATTTTACTTTGTGCGGGATCAATTGGAAGCCCTCATATACTTCAAACGTCAGGTGTTGGAGAAGCTTCGAAAATAAAAGATTTGGGAATTAATATTGTCAAAGATCTTAAGGGTGTTGGTAAAAACCTTCAAGACCACCTGATGTTCAGGCCAGTTTACAAAGTTAAAAATATAAAAACTTTAAACAAGAAAATTAATAGTGTGTTTGGTAAGCTGTTAATTGGACTTGAGTATATCTTTAAAAGAAGAGGACCAATGACTATGGGTGCAAGTCAACTTTGTGGTTTTGCAAAAAGCGATCCAAGCAGAGATACGCCAAATTTACAATTTCACATTCAACCAATTAGTACTGACAAATTGGGAGGTGCAAACCTTCATGATTTCCATGCTTTCACTCCAACTGTTGCAAACATGAGACCAACAAGTAGAGGTGAAATAACTATAAGTAGTAACGACACAAAGGTTAACCCAAAAATTAAGATGAATTATTTATCAACTGATGAGGATAGAAAAGTTGCAGCTGACGGAATTAAATTGATTAGGAAAATTGTAATGGAAACCAATGAGTTTAAAAAATATGAGCCCGAAGAATTTAGGCCTGGTTCACATCTTAATGATAGAGAAGAAATAGTAAAGGCTTGTAGTCATTACGCACAAACAATTTTTCATCCAGTCGGCACTTGTAAGATGGGAAATGACGACACAGCTGTGGTTTCCGATAAATTAAAAGTTCATGGCCTTAACAAACTCAGAGTGATCGATGCCTCTATTATGCCAAATATAACTTCTGGGAATACTAATGCACCTACTATTATGATTGCTGAAAAGGGTGCGGATATGATATTGAACCCGTAATGTTATCAGAACAAGTTTTAATTTTTTTTCAAATCATTTTCATTGATTTAGTTCTTGCGGGGGACAATGCAATTATTATTGGAATGGTTGCTTCACAATTTCCATCTGAACAAAGAAAAAAAATAATTTTTTGGGGGATTGGTGCAGCTGTAATTTTGAGAATTTTATTTACGCTTATCACGGCTTATTTACTGCAAATTTCTGGATTAAGACTAGTTGGTGGAATTTTACTGTTATACATTTGCTATAAACTCTATGTTGATGTTGTTAAACAAAGCGAAAAAAAAAATGATATTAAAATAGATAACTCATCTTTTCTAAAGGCTATTACGACAGTCATCCTTGCGGATATAACTATGAGTTTAGATAATGTTTTAGGAGTTGCTGGGGCCGCAAGAGATCACTACTACTTATTAGTTTTTGGGCTTGCCCTTTCAATAATATTAATGGCAACCGCTGCAACATTAATTTCTGGGTGGATAAAAAAATATAAATGGATTGCTTGGGTAGGTTTGCTAGCAGTTCTAATAGTTGCAATAGAATTGATTTATACTGATATAAAAGTACTATTACTCTGAAATGTTTCTTAAAAAACAAAACTTAAAGAACAAAATTGCACTTGTTACTGGAGCTGGAAAAGGCATAGGAAAAGCCTGCGCTATTGCTTTGGCTGAAGCTGGAGCAAGTTTAATTATTGTTAGTAGAACAAAAAAAGATTTAGATCAAGTTTCAAAAATTATTAAAAAATTTAGATCAAAGTGTAAATCTTATGTTTGCGATGTGACAAGATACTCTGAGATAAAATCAGTAATAGACTCTCAAAAGAGAATAGATATTTTAGTGAATAACGCTGGAACAAATATTCCAGAACATTTTACAAAAGTAAAAAGAAAAGACATGGAATATGTTGTTAAAATAAACACTATGGCTACTTTTAATATTGCTCAACTATCTGCTTTAAAAATGATTGAATTAAAAAATAGAAAAAAAGTTGGAGGTGTAATTATTAATATGTCCTCACAAATGGGTCATGTCGGTGGGCCAATAAGAAGTGTTTATAATATGACTAAATTTGGTTTTGAAGGCCTTACAAAAGGAATGTCTATTGATCTTGCAAAGTATAATATAAGAGTAAACACAGTGTGCCCTACTTTTGTTGTTACTCCAATGACAAGTAAATTTTTAAAAGACAAAAAATTTATGAGGGAGGTTCTGGGAAATATCCCGCTTGGAAGGTTTGCTGAGCTTTCTGATGTTGCAAGTGCTGTGGTATTTCTTGCCTCTGATCAGGCATCAATGATTACCGGCACATCTTTATTGGTTGATGGTGGATGGACTTCAAAATAATAAGATACCTAATAATTTTTTTACTTATTCAATTTAATAGCCAAGCAATTGAATTTGAGGGAAAGTTCATTCAAGGCCACTTTATATTAGGTAAAACTGATCCTGGAGCTAAAATACAAATAGATAAAAAAAAAGTTAGAGTCTCTAAAAATGGTTTTTTTGCCTTCGGCCTTGGGAGAGATAGAAAAAATGATGTTATTATAACTGAAACTATTAATGGAGTTAAAAATCAATTTGTTAAAAAAGTTCTAAAAAGAGAATATAAAATACAAAGGATAGATGGTCTGCCTGAAAAAAAAGTAACACCGCCCAAAGAGGTTTACGAGAGAATTAGAAAAGAAAACAAACTTATTGGAAAAGCAAGAGCTATTGATACTGATTTATTATATTTTAAAGATAAATTTATAACTCCGGTTGATAATGCGATAATAACTGGGGTTTATGGTAGTCAAAGAATTTTGAATGGAAAACCAAGGTGGCCACACTACGGTTTAGATTACGCCCAAAAAACTGGAACTCCGATAAAAGCAATGTTGAGTGGAGTGGTTACACTTGCTGAAAAAGATCTTTATTACACTGGAGCTACATTAATTTTTGATCATGGCCATGGAATTTCTACTTTATATATGCATATGAATGAAATTTTTGTAGAAATGGGGCAAGAAGTTAAGAAAGGAGATATAATTGGCACCGTTGGGAAATCTGGTCGCGCTACAGGACCTCATTTAGATGTTAGATTAAATTGGTTTGATGTTAAACTAGATCCTGGAAGTGTACTAAATTAATGAAAAAAGAAATTGAAAAAATCGCAGATAAACTTGTTTATGCGTATAAAAAAAATAAACTCATTAATCCAATTCCAATTAAGTTTACAAAAAATATTGAGAACGCCACAAAACTTAGAAAGCTCTGTGAGTCTAAAATAAATACAAAAGTTGTGGGTTTTAAAGCTGGTGGTACTGGCCTACCTGTATTGAAAAAATTAAAAGAAAAAGAACCTTTTTATTCAGCAGTATTTAAAAATAATGTTTTAAAAACTGGTAAAGGTGTAAAAATTAACCGTTCAACTTTAGGAATAGAAGTTGAAGTTGGATATTTAATTAGTAAAAAATTTTTTGATAATAAACAAGTAATTACAATGAAAAATGTGAGTAAATTTATTACTCATATGATGCCTTGTATCGAAATTGTTGGATACAGACAAAAAAAACAAGGAATAAAATTTTTAGGTGATTTAGCAAGCGATTTTGGCGCTAACATTAAATTTTTAATTGGCCCAAAAAAGAAATTTAAAAAGATAAACATAGGAAATCTAAAATGTAATATCAAAAATATTAAAACAGGTAGTGTTGTAAATGGAAATACAAATTCTGTTTATATAAACCCGCTTAACTCTCTTAGATTTGTTTTAAATAAAATGAAAAAAGATAAAATAAAATTAAATTCTAGTTTTTTTGTGTTTACAGGTTCAACGGTAGGTGTTGTTCCGTTAAAAAATAAAGGTATTTACGAAGCTAAAATAAATAAATTAGGTAAAGTAAGTACAAAAATAATCTAAAAATTAATATTAATGAAATTTAATATTATCACATCATTTCCCAAATCAGGAAACACTTGGTTAAGATATATTATTTATGATCTTTTTTTTAATCCACAAAATAAAGAAAATAATAACTCACTTGATATACATAAATTTATTCCTGACTTGCATGCACTTAAAGTCATAAATAATCAGCTTATTTTAGACAAAGTTTTAAAAGATAAAAAAGTTTTTTTAAAAACTCATCTCTCTTATAATCAAATGATAAAATATCCTATGGACAAGATTATTTTGATAATAAGGAACCCTTTAGATGTTTTTGTGTCTTTATTAAATTTTTATAATTACGACGACACTAAAAAGGATGAACTAATTGATTTTTTTGCAAAACATCACACCTTGCCAATTCTAAAAAAATTTGGTTTCCCCACATGGTCTCAGCATACAAGTGATTGGATAGACTCAAATACAAACCTTCATACTGTGAGATATAAATCTCTAATTGATAATTTTGATATGGAAATACAAAAATTATCTGAATTTTTTGGTATTGTCTTAAGTAGGGAAAAATTAGATCATTTAAAATTGAATACATCTTTTATTAAGTTAAGAAATATTGAAAAGGAAGAGAAAAAAAATAATTCTGAAGGTGTCTTTAATCAAGCTATGGGCAACAAAAAAGGAAGATACTTTATGAACGTTGGTAGAAATAATAATTATAAGAATTTATTAAACGAAGAACAAACATTAATCCTAAAGAAATCGTTTGGAGATTATATAGATAAATATAGTCTATGATTAGTAAAATTAAGAACATATTAAAAGAAAATAAATATGGGAGATTTATAATTGCCGGAGGTTTTTTTTTCTTTTTAATCAAAGGAGTAATTTGGTTAATAATTATTACTCTAGCTTGGTTAGGTCTTGGAAAACTTTAAAATCTAAAGGACTACCTCAAAACCCTCGAAATTTGGGTGACCTAAATATAACTCTTTATGCTGACCAGAATTTTTATGTGCTAATCGAAATGCCTCAGATTTAGTCCAATTAATAAAATCGTTTTTTGAGTTCCAAATACTATGTGATGCATACAAAGTATGCCCATCATTTGTTTCACCTTTAACTAAATGAAATTCTTTAAATCCTTTAACTCCTTCTAAATGAGTATCTCTATTTTTCCAAACATCCTCGAATTCTTTTTCTTTTCCATGAACGATTTTAAAACGATTCATTGCTATAAACATACTTGAATATATTAATTCTATCTTAAGTTTAAAAGTTAAAATGGTGTGACACTCTGATGCTTAAATAAAATATCATAGTGCATATATATAATTTAACAAAAGGATAAATATGAAAATATTAGCGTTATTTTTATCTATTTTACTATTCTCAAGTTCTGCATTCGCAGGTTCTTGCCCAATGATGGCAAAAAGTGTTGATGCAAAAATTGCTGAAGCTCAGAAGTTAAAAGACGCAGGTATGAAAGCTCACGATAGTGGTGATCACGCTCAGTCTGAGGAATTACTTGGTAAAGCATTAGGAATGTTTAAAGGATAAATTCAATCAGGTTTTTGGGGCACCTGACAACTAAACGCCCCTACTTATTTATTTTTCTTTTTTTCCCTTTTAAGCTTTCTTTTTTCTTTTAGAGATAACTTAGGTTTTTTCATGATACTAGAGTCTTTAAATGATTTTCCACTGTATCTTTTTGACATGGTCTATTTATATAAAAAATTTTTTAAGGTCTTAAAAAAAAACCTCAAAGCATATATAATATGAGTCGAAGATCTTTCTGTCCCATATAAAGTTTCTATTGGTATTTCTTTAATCCTTAAGTTTCTATTTACTAATTCAATTCTCAAATCGATATCAAAGCAGAATTTGTCATCTAGCTTGTTGAATGTTTTTTTTTCAATTTTATTTAAGTTATATGCCCAATATCCAGTATGGCAATCAGTAAAATCGGTATTGTGACAAAAATTAAATAACTTTGTTAAAAATATGTTTCCTAAAAATTTATATACTGGCATGTTTCCCTTCAAGGCTTTAGTTTTATTCATCATTCTAGAACCAACAGCTGCTGCTAAATCTTTGTTTTTTATTAAATAATTAATCATCTTAGCAGAATATTTTGAATCGTATTGGGCATCCCCATGTATCATTACTGCATATTTAAATTTATTTTTATAGGCATATTTAATACATTTCTTTATATTTGCTCCATATCCAATATTTTTTTTATTCAAATTTACAATTACATTAGATTTATATTTTTCTTTTATCAAATTAATGTATTCCAAAGTGTCATCTTCGGAGTCGTCATCACTTATAAGTATTTTTAAATTTTTATTTCCGAAGAAATTAATAGGTATTTTTCTAAATACATTAATTAACCTAAAAGATGCTTTATAGGTTATTATGAAAATCAAAATTTTTTCATTCATGTCTTTTATGATATAAAACATTATGAATAATTCTACAAAAATAAGTATATTTGGTGGTTTACTTTTTTTATCTATTATTTTTTCATATGTCGTTTCAGAAGATACACTTGGCGGGGCTAAACATGACTACTATACACATGAAAATTTTATATATTTATTTGCTGATGATTTTATTAATACCTTTAAAAATTATCCCTCCTACGAGTATACAAGAAATTCCCCATTATTTTACATCATATTTTCTCAACTATATAAATTAGGTTTAGACTTAAATACTTTAAGACATTTAAATATAATTTCAGCTTTTTTTATCGTCTATCTATTTTATGAATGTTTAAAAATTAATTTTCCCAAGGTAGATATTTTTAGTCTACAGCTTTTTTCATTTATTCTATTTTTGTCTCCTACAATAAGAAGTTTAACAGTTTGGCCTTATCCAATTTTTTATGCTTATATATTTTTTTTGGTATCTATTAAGTATTACCTGTTATTCCAAGATGATAAAAAAAATAAAATTAAAAATGCCTTGCTTAATGTTTTTTTTATAGCAATAGCCTCTTACATTACTCCAAATTTTTGTGTATTTGCTATTTATTTTACTTACAAATTTTTTTTAGAGTTTAAGTTTACAAGATATTTTCAATATATCCTTTTATTAAACTTTTTTCTTGCTTTACCTGGTTTTATATATTTTCACGGGTTTGACTATTATCTATTTAAGGTTTCTGTTGGTGAGGTAAGTACTTCGATACGATTTAATATATTTAATAAGATAGTTATAATTTCATCGTTAATTTTTTTTTATTACATTCCATTTGTAAATAATAAAATTATAAGCAAAACAACAGATGTATTTAAAAATATTAAAAATGAATATTTTTTAGTCTTATTTTTTTTAATATGCACCTTCTTTTTTAATTTCCCATCTGGCTTTTTTGGTGGTGGAGTTTTTTATCATCTTTCACAGAAAATTTTGAATAATAATTTATTGTTATTTTTGATATTTGGTCTTTCTTTAATCTTGTTCAAAGGCGCAAAACTTTTTAAAATTGAAAATATTATATTATTTGTTTGTATGATTTTATATAATTTACAAGTTTCTATTTATCATAAATATTTTGATCCTCTTCTTTTATTTGTTTTTTTATTTTTATTAGAAAAAAATCAAATTAAAAACCACAGATCTTTTTTAAATATCACTAAAAATTTTTATATTCTTTATTTAATTTTTTTAGGAATGAGTTTTTATAAAGTAAATTTTTTATAGATTTTTTTTTTGAAAAATGTCCCGTAGTTTTAATTTGTTAACCACAGAGTTTGATGAGGTTTGAGCTCTAACACATGGCTAATGTTTGGTCTACCTAATAAATTTTTGTATTTTTTAAATTTATTATTATAATTCAATTTTTGAGTTTTTGAGGATAAATTAGTAATGTTATAAATAACCTGTTTTTTATCTAAGCTTGTTCTTTTAAAACAAAATATTTTTCTACCCATATTCAAGTTTTCTCTTTTTGCGTTAGGATGAAACGCTTTATTTTGTTTTTTAATGTAAATTAAATTTATAATTTTTTGATAAAATACACTTTGTTTAGAAGTTTTATCATTAAGTAATTTTTCTAATCTATTTTTATTCCATTTATACCTATTTAAATCTCTTTTGTTTCCAGAAATAATGTATTTGTATTCATCGTTTGAAGTTCCAAATATAGAATTAAAATAAATTGCTGGAATACCCTCAAAAGCAATCATAATAGCGTGCGCAGATATATATCTTTCTAGGAAGTATTTTCCTTTTTTATCAAAATCAGTTTTTTGAAAAGCATTAAAAAGTGTTATATTTGCTTCGTATACCTTTTTTGATGATCCTTGAACTTTTCTATAGGACAGTCGTGCGCCATTTTTCTTTAAACGTTTAAAAAGCTTTAATAAATTGTCTTTATTTAAATATCCTTCAGCAGGTCTCATGCCAATACCATCATGTGAAGCAATAAAGTTTAGATAGTTATTTCCAATCTTTGTCATTGGTAGATTTTTGCTCCATTTATTAAGGTAGGTACTGTCCTCAAAAAGAAATGAATGAATCAATAACGGTGGTAAAGAAAAATTATATACCCAATGAGATTCATTGTTCTTTACACCAAAATAACTCAAATTTTCATTTTCTGGTAAATTAGTTTCAGTAATAATAATCGGCTTGGATTTAAGTGAGTTACAAATTATTCTCAACAATCTGATAATTTCATGTGTCTCTTTTAAATTTACGCACTTAGAACCACTTTTTTTCCACAAGTAAGCAATAGCATCTAATCTAAAAATAGTAACCCCGTTGTTAGCTAAATTTATAAGTATTTTAATAAATCTTAATAAAACTTTTGGATTCCTGAAATTTAGATCAATTTGGTCATCACTGAATGTTCTCCATAAAAGATTATTTTTTTCAAATATACTTATTCTTTTAAGCAGTCTATTTTCTCTCGGTCTTATGACTTTTGAAATGTCAAAATTTTTATTTACTGCTAAAAAATAGTTTTTTCCTGGTGATTTTTTTCTTAAAAAATTTTTAAACCATAAGCCTTTTGAAGAAGCATGATTTATTACAATGTCTGCCATTATGTTTGTACTTTTAGATAGTTTATAAATATCGGACCAGTCACCCAATTTTTTATCTACTTGATAATGATCTTTGACTGCAAACCCGCTGTCACTACTCGATGGATAAAAAGGTAGAAAATGAATTATTTCAAAAATATTTTCTAATTTTTTTTTATAAAATTTTTTTAAATTTTTGATTGTTTTTTCTTTATCATTATTTAATAAACTATCACCATAACAAATCAAAACTGAAGTTTTTTCCGATACTTTTAATTTTTTTCCTGTTTTTCCAAATTTATTATATCTATTAACTACTTGAAAAATTTCTTCAGCATAAATTTTAAGATTTTTTTCTCTTTTATTTGTTTTGTAAATAAGATTTAGTTTTTTTATAATATTTATTTTACTTTGCTGTGATAACATTAAGAGTTGTCTTTATTATCTTCACTAACAGCTTTTTTTAGTTTGTTAAGAAAATCTGGTATAGCACTTTTAACTCTACTCCATGTTGGTATAAATGGTGTATCCATTGGATTTACATAAAAATCATCTCCTGCTTTCATTATATTAATAGCAAACAATTCAACAGCTTCCTCCTCAGTGTGTGAGTCAAATTTTAACCCATTCATAGTTGCATCACTTCTGTATATATCTATCATATCTAAAGCGCTTCTATAATAAGTTGCTTTTAGAGATCTGAAAGTCTCTCTACTAAATGAATTACCTTGGGTTGCTAGTTTTTTAATAAATGTTTTAATAATATCAATTGACATTTTAGATAGACCTTTTGTTTCATCATTCAAAGAAAGATCTTGATGTTTATGATCATAAGCGTCTGCTAAATCAACCTGACAAATGTTATTTGGAGAAAAATTTCTTTGCATCTCAGATAAAACGCCAACCTCTATACCCCAATCAGAAGAAATTCTTAATTCTGGAAGAACGTTACGTCTAAATGAAAATTCTCCCGATAAAGGATATTTAAAAGACTTCATAAATTGTAAATAACCACTGTTACCGATAGTTTTCTCTAAAGCAATTAATAAGGGCGCAACGAGTAATCTGGCTACTCTACCATTCATTTTTTTATTAGCTATTCTTGGATAGTATCCCTTACAAAATTCAAAGTTAAAAACTGGATTTACTACCGGGTAAAAAAGTTTTGCAAGCATTCTTCTATCATAAGTTTTTATATCACAATCGTGTAAAGCTACCGATCTAGCAGTATCTCGTGCAATTGACATCCCGATACAGTACCAGACATTTCTACCTTTACCTGGTTGATTTGGTGCTAGATTTTTATTTTTTAATTCTTCGTCTAATTTTTTTAGTTTTGGTCCATCATTCCATAAAATAGTAAAATCTGTTTTAAGTTTCTTGAAAAATTTCCATGCATCTTTTGCCTGTGTCTCATTTGCTTTATCAAGACCAATAATAATATGATTAAGGTATTTTGTTTTACTAATTTCACTAACGATATTTGGAAGCGCCTCTCCCTCTAATTCTGAATATAGACATGGTAATATTAATTCCATTTTTCTTTCTTTTGAGAATTCTAATAACTCTTTTTCAATTTCATCAGTAGATTTAGTCTTGAAGTCATGAAGAGTAGAAACTATACCGTTTTGAGAAAAATCACCCATCACTTATCTTAATAATATTATTGAATTTTTTCCAGCGCCATTTTGACAACTTCTTCCCACCCCTCTGGAGCGGGCTTTTTAGAAACTAAACAATTATTTATATTCAAAGTATCTAACTTAAATTTTTCATTAAAAACCAAACATGCTATGTCGCTACTTTTAAGCATATCTAGGTCATTGAAATTATCTCCGACTCCTATTATTTTTAATTCTTGTTTTTCAGTTTTCTTAAAAATTCTACTTACCTTTTTCATTGCAGATGACTTGCTCACTTTGTCAGAAAGATTGATAACACGACCACCCTCTTGCATTGTTAATCCCATATTATAAGCTAATCTAAATAAGTTATTTTTTTCAGCCTTGTTACCTTTAAATATAAGGGGCACTGAAAACTCTCTGTCAGACGCATAACTTAGCTGTTTCTCAGATAAACCAAAAATTTTAAGCTGTTCATCTTTTTTAAGTTTTAAAATAAACTTACATTTTGAAATTAACTCTTTAGGGATTTTTTTTAAGAATACATTTAATATTTCATCTTTATTTCTACTAAGTATTATTTTCTCCGGAAAATCTGAGTTAACTAAGTTCATTTTGTATATAGCTGCACCATTTTCAACAATAAAAGGAAGTTCCTCCTCTAGCTCGTTACAAAAATTATAAATCTCAGGTTTTGTTTTGCTTGAGTTAGGGATTATTGATATGTTTTTAGACAGTAAATTTTTTATGTATTGTTTTATATTTTCAAACTTAAATGTTTCATTGTGTAATAGGGTTCCATCTAAATCAGTAAATATAACTATTTTTGAAATCATGTAATATTTATGATTAAGAATTTATTTGCTTAAATTTAGATATCAACAATTAAAGTATCTTTGGAACCGCCACCTTGTGAACTATTTACAATTGTGCTGCCTTTTCTTAATGCAACCCTTGTCAAACCGCCAGTTGTTACATATGTAGATTTTCCACTAAGTACAAATGGTCTTAGGTCAAGATGCCTTGGTTCAATATCATTTTTAGTAATTGTTGGGGCAGTAGATAAAATTTCTAAAGGTTGAGCTATAAATTCTCTCGGATTCTTTTTAATTTTTGCAATTACTTCTTCTCTTTCTTTTTTAGGTGCCTTTGGACCAATCATTATTCCATATCCACCAGATGCATTTGCAGGTTTTACTACTAATTTTGATATGTTATCTATTACATAATCCATTTGCACCTTGTCATGACATAAATAAGTTTCAACTTGATTTAAAATTGGTTGTTCCCCTAAATAATAAACTATCATTTTATTAACGTATGAATAAACAACCTTATCATCAGCAACACCAGTTCCTATGGCATTTAAAATTCCAACGTTCCCTTTTCTCCAGGCTTTGAATAAACCAGGAACACCTATAACTGATCCTTTATAGAATGCTTTTGGATCCAAAAAAGTATCATCCAAACGTCTGTATATACAATCAACTCTTAAGGGACCTTTAACAGTCTTCATGTAAACTACATCATTTTCCACAAAAAGATCTTTCCCCTCTACTAATGCAATACCCATTTGTTCAGCTAAATAGGAATGTTCAAAGTATGCAGAATTATAAATGCCCGGGGTTAAAACAACCATGTGAGGATCTTTTGTTTTTTTTGGAATACACTCTCTCATACAGTTAAATAACTTATTTGTATAAATATTAATGGATGAAACTTTGTATCTTGTAAATAGCTCAGGAAAAACATCTCTCATTACCATTCTATTCTCAAGCATATAAGACACGCCTGAGGGAACTCTTAGATTATCTTCTAGAACTAAATAATCACCAGATTTATTTCTTATTAAATCTACCCCTGAAATATTTGACCATGCTTTATATTTCGGAGAAAAACCTTCACATTCTTTTACATAATAAGGTGATTTAAATATTATTTCTTTGGGGATAACATTGTCCTTAAATATTTTTTTATTGTTGTAAACATCATCTATAAATAAATTAAGAGCTTTTACTCTTTGCTGTAATCCTTTTGAAACTTTATTCCATTGAGTTCTTGGAATTATTCGAGGAATTATATCCAATGGCCATTTTTTTTCTTCTGCCCTGTTATTTGCAGCGTACACTCTAAAATTAATTCCTCTTGCACTTATAGTGCTTTGGCAATTTTTTTCGATTTCTTGAAGTTTTTCTTTTCCGTATCTTTCTAAAATATTTGAAATTATTGTTGCATGTTTACGAAGCTTATTATCCTCTGTAAAATATCCATCGTAAGCATATTTAGCATTATAATTTTTCCACAATTTATTGATCATTTTAATAGCTTTTAATAGTTAAACCTATTATGCAAATGCATTTTAGATATATCAGATATGATATAAATCGATTATAAATACATCGTTTAATTAAATAATACATATAATTATATGACTTACTGCATAGGAATTAAAACAAAAGAAGGCATAATAGTAGCATCAGATAGTCGAACCAATGCTGGTTTTGATAATGTAAATATTTACTCAAAAATGTTTACATATGATGTTGGTGATAGGACTATATTAATAGTGACTTCAGGTAATCTTGGAACGTCACAAGCAGTTTATAAATCTATAGAAAAAGATCTTAAAGATAATTCTGGAAAGAAAAATCTTAATTCATGTGAGGATTTTGATCAAATTGCAAAATATGTGGGGTCTTTAAACCTTAAACATTCCTCTCCAAAAGGAATGAATACAGATACAGTATTGCTGGGTTCAACCTTTATTGTTGGAGGTCAAATCAAAGGTCAGCCTATGGAGTTATTTTTGGTATACCCGCAAGGAAATTATATAAAGCCAGCAGATAGCAAACCTTACTTGGTAATTGGAGAAGTAAAATACGGAAAGCCAATTTTAGACAGAGTAATAACTCCAGATGTAAAATTAGGTGATGCCTCTAGATGTGCGCTTATTTCTATGGATTCAACTTTAAAAAGTGATTTGACTGTTGGTCCACCCATTGACTTTGTGGTATATAAAAAAGACCAATTTAAAATTGCCTCTCAAAAATGTTTAAATTTAAATGATGAAGAATTTTCAAAAATGACAAATGAATGGTCTGAAGGAATTTTAAAAGTTTTTAAATCATTCCCAAGATTTGATTGGGAATAGCTGCTAGTTTATGTCAAAAAAAATATCCATCTTTGGTTATCTTATTTTATTTACGCTTATATTTTTCTTTATTTCAGGTTTTTTAAAGGAGCAATCAATTTATATTGAGGCGGGTCCAAAAGGTGGTTTTTTTGATACCTCAGCCCATGTCCTAAAAAAAAGATTAAAAGAATATGATATTAATGCTGAAGTTATTAATCGTGAAGATACAATTAAAATAGTAGATGATATTAATGATAACAAAAAAAAAATACATGTTGGTTTTGTAGCTCAGGACTTAAAAAATGCTCAATTCAAAAATGTAGAAGCTCTTGGTTCTTTGATATTAGAACCTTTGTTTATTTTTTACCGTAAGGATTTAGACTTGAACTCTTTAGCTGATTTTAAAGGATTAAAGGTTGGTATTGGTCCCGAAAATTCTGGAACTAGGTTATTAGCAGAAACAATATTAAATCTATACGGAGTGGATAGTAAGAATACTACATTTATTGACCAAACACATTCTATTCACTTTGAAATGATGGAAAAAGGAGAATTGGATGTAGGTTTTTTTTTGTTGCCAGCAAACAATCAGTTTGTTTTTAAACTAGGTACAAATCCTAGTTTAAAGATCTTTTCACTTAAAAATTCTAAAGCGATTTCGAGAAGATTCGACTATTTGTATCCAGAAATAGTACAGGCAGGTGGGTTTGATTTAAGAAATAATATTCCTAATGAAGATATACAAGTCGTGTCATTACCAGTTGATTTGGTGGCAAAAAAAAATTTGGATCCATCAATTGTAGTTGCAATTTCTTTGATATTAAAAGAAGAATTTAAGGAACCTAATATAATTTCTGATGCATCATCGTTTCCATCAATGGAATACATAAAAAATCTTGAAGTTAATAAACGTGCTAAAGAAATCATTGAGATGCCTTTTGGATCATTACCTTTTTTATATAAATACTTACCTTTTAAATTTGCAGCTTTTATTGATAAATTTGGAGTAAATTTATCCTATATTTTCACAATTGTACTAATATTAAGATATATTGGATTTCCTACACCATTTGATTATTACAAAAAACTTATGGCACATATTTACTTCAAAAAAATTGAAAAAATATATAATAAATCATTAAACAGTAAACTATCAGAACAAGACATTAAAACTTTGAAAGAAACAGAAAAACGTTTTGAAGAATTTATTGAAAATGAACAAGCGTCCAAGATAATTAGAGAAATTAAAAAAAGAATTTAATTTATTTAATCTTATTATAAAGGTCTTTTGCGCTTAACCATCCATTTTCCAACCTTGGACCTCCAAACCAGTCACCACAAATACCTAGACCAATTTTTTTATCCCAAAAACTTTGTAATTTTAAAGGTTTTGAATTAGAGGAATATTTCCACCCATGTATATGGGTAAAATATATCTTTCTGATTTTAATTTTTGTAAGTTTTTTAAACTTATTTATTAAAACATTTGTGTAAAATTTTTTTTTATTTCTATAGTTTTCAGTATGTCTTTTTCCATATTCAAAGGTGCTTTGAAGTACCCATAAGTCTTTATTACATTTAAATCTTTTTTTTGAATTTTCTTTAGAAACCCAACCCAAAACTTTATCATTGGTAAAAAAACTGCTCGCCTTAATTCCTGTTTTATTGGTCATCAATAAAACTGTGAGACTTGAATTCATTATTAATTTATTTTTGAAAAGTTTTGTTTTAACAAACTTAGATGAAAGTTTTTTCGCCTGCGGGAAAGGAATTGATAGGATTAAATTTTTTGAATAAATATACTTATTATCTTTAAATCTGAGATACCAACAATCTTTTTGTCTCTTCATTTCAGATAGTTCTGATTGGAAATTACAATTAATATTCTTAAGCAAAAATTTACTTATATCGTTATTTCCTTTAACACCAATTAATTTGACATGTTTTTTGTCTCTTTTGACCTTTTGATTTAAAAATTCATGATTTCCTGTCCAATGTTTGAGAATTTTTTTTTTAATAAGTTTATTGGTAAAAGATTTAAATTCTTTTGATCTTGGAGATAAATATTGAAGACCATGGTCAAATCCTATTTTACCCTTATATCGCTTAAAAGAACTTCTGCCACCAACACCTCTTGCTTTATCGTGAACGTTGATTGAATATCTTTTTTTTAAATAGTGAGCAATTGTTGATCCAGAGATACCAGATCCTATTATACAAAAATCTAACATTATTGAGATGGTTTAAAGATTAAGCAAAGCCCATTATTGCAAAACCGTTTACCAGTTTTTCCAGGGCCATCAGCAAATACATGTCCATGGTGTGCTCCACAATTTGCACAATGATATTCTATTCTTTTCATTCCAAATGAATAATCTACTTTTGTATTAAAAGCCCCTGGAACTGATTCTGTAAAAGATGGCCAACCGGTTCCACTGTCATACTTCGCAGTTGAGTCAAATAGTAAAGCTCCACAGTTCGCACAATGGTAAGTACCTTTTCTTTTTTCAGTCAATAAGGAGCTAGTAAATGCTTTTTCTGTTCCCTCATTAAACATGATATCTTTTTGTTCTTTAGACAAGTTATGATTTATTATCTTTTTTGAAGAAGCGTAAAGAAATTTAATTGGAAATAATAAAGCTAAAGAATAATAGCTTAAAATTTTAAATAATTTTCTTCTTAAAAAATTCATTTTAGACAATATATAATTATAAAAATCTATATTCTACTTAATTATTTTAAAAAAAAGATAAATTAAATTTTTTCCTTTTTAAAAATATCTAATATACAATTATATAAACTTTCATACCCTTTTTGATTTGGGTGAGGATCATATATGTGGAAAAAATTAAGATTATTGTTAAAATCACATTCAAAATAGTTCTCAGTTCTACTCAAAATATAATTTTTTGCATAAATAGTTTCGTAACTTTTATTCATAAAAATGATCTCGTCTTTCATTTTTAAATTAACAAAGAATATGTTTTTTTTATAAATTTTTATAAGATTATCTATTGCGTCAAAATTTTTTTTAATTTTTTCATTTTTAGATTTATAAAAATTTGATCTTAAAAAATCTATAGGTATCTTTATAACGTAAAGGTCAGCAAACCATGATTTAATACCTCTTCTTATTTTCTTAAGACTAAGTTTTTCTTTATCATTATTATTCAATTGATTTTTTCTTAAATTTTTTAAAAATAATTCAGGCTTTTTTTTACTGATTGGAAAACCATAAAAAGACTCTGATCCATTACAAGATCTATGATACATCAAACATTTTAATTGTTGGGAATTAAATTGAAATACACCTCTTCTTAAATCATCACCGATAAATAGCACAAATACTTTTTTTATATCATAGTCTGATAAATAATCATTTAATAACTCAAATTGTTGAAATCCAGTTCCAAGCAAACCACCATTTATAATTTGATAATTATTGTAATTTCCACCAAAAAAATTTATCCAACTTCCGTCACCTCCCTGTCCTTCCGTAAAAGAGTCTCCTAGGAAAAGAATTGATTGCATGTCTTTTTTTAAATCATTGTCCTGAACTAAACCTAGATTATTTATGTTAATATCATAATTATAAACTTCTATAAATTTATCATCTTTATAATAATAATTTGAAGCGGTAATTGTTTGAGACGGTTCATAGGTGAAAAAATTTTCAATATTTTTAAAAACCTTTCCTTCACTAAAAATTAAATATCTATTCTTATAGTTATAATCAACTTTTTTGAAGAGGAAAAAATTGCAAAATATTTCTATGAAAAATAATGAAATAATAATAGATGAAAAAACTAAAAAAAAATTTTTTTTCACAATACGGTTATATTCTGTAAAACTTCATAATTAATCCAACTCAAATTCTGATTTATAATCTTTTTTAAATTTTGAATTTTGTTTTTTTTTGTCTAGAATACAATTTCCGATTACAAGATAATCTAATTCAGTGCCCATAAAACAATTAAATGCATCTGTAGGGGTATTTACAATTGGTTCACCTCTAACGTTAAATGAGGTATTAACAATAACTGGACATCCTGTTTTTTCTTTAAATTTTGATATTAAATCATAATATCGTTTATTATCTTTGGTGTTTACAGTTTGAATTCTAGCAGAATAATCGACATGTGTAACCGCCGGAATTTCAGATCTTTTAACATTTAGTTTATCTATACCAAAAAGTTTCTTTTGATCTTCGCTCATTTTAATTTTTTTATCTGAATTTATGTTTGCTACCATTAACATGTAAGGACTATCGACATTTATATCAAACCATTTGGATACATCATCTCTTAGAACTGAAGGAGCAAAAGGTCTAAAGCTTTCTCTATATTTAACTTTAAGATTTAGGTTTTTTTGCATTTTATCAGATCTTGGGTCACCTATAATTGATCTACCTCCTAATGCTCTTGGACCAAATTCCATTCTGCCTTGAAACCAACCAATCACTTTCTGATTAGATAAAAATTCTGATGTTTTGTTTATTAAATCCTCGTAATTTACTCTGTCAAAATTAGCCCCAATTGATTTTAGTTCTTTTTCTATTTCTTCTTGTGAAAACTCTGTTCCTAAATAAGAACCTTTCATGTTATCATCTGAATTTACCTCTCTTTTTTCGCCTTGTTCTATATGCCAGAGTGCTAATGCTGCTCCTAAAGAACCACCTGCATCTCCAGCCGCAGGCTGAATCCAAATATTATCAAAAATCTTTTCTTTGAGAATTTTTCCATTGGCAACACAATTTAATGCTACACCACCTGCTAAACATAAGTTTTTAATTCCATATTCTTTGCGCACTGATTTAGCTAACTTTATCATCACTTCCTCTGTCACTTTCTGAATAGAGGCTGCTATATCCATATGAAATTGGGTAATTTTTTCATTTGATGGATCTCGAGGTCTTTGACCAAATAAATCATTAAACTTTTTGTTGGTCATAGTTAATCCAGTAGCATAGTTAAAGTATTTTTGGTCTAGTCTAAAAGTTCCATCTTCTTTAATGTCAATCAGTGTTTTGATCTTTTCCTCGTAAATAGGATTTCCATACGGTGCTAAGCCCATTAATTTATATTCACCACTATTTACTTTGAATCCTGAATAATAAGTAAATGCAGAATAGAGAAGTCCAAGAGAATGTGGAAAATGAATTTCCTTTTTAATTTCTAAATTATTTTTCTTTCCAATAGCTACAGTTGTTGTTGCCCATTCACCTACACCATCTGCAGTTAACACAACTGCTTCATCAAAAGGTGATGGAAAAAAAGCACTAGCTGCATGGCTTAAGTGATGATCTGAAAAATTAATATTTTGATCAGATTTATAATTTACATCATGGGATTTTAGTTTATTAAACAGAAGTTTTTTTTGAAAAAGTTTTTCTTTAATCCATAATGGAATTGCTTTTGCAAAAGACGTAATGCCTCTTGGCGCAAATGCAACATATGTTTCTAATAATCTTTCAAATTTTAAAAATGGTTTTTCGAAAAAAACTATTTGATCGACTTCACTCAATTTTAAATTAGAAAATTTAAGGACAAATTCGATAGCGTTATAAGGATATTTGGGATCATGTTTTATTCTTGTAAACCTCTCTTCTTGTGCGGCAGCGATTATTTTGCCATCTATCAAAATGCAAGCAGCACTATCATGATAAAACGCAGATATGCCTAATATGGAACTCATTTTAAAATATTGTGTAAATGAAAGGTGCCACAACTGTTCCTTGTGTAAATACAAACAACCAACCAAATAAACATAAAAATAATAAAATCGGGATTAACCACCATTTTTTTCTTACTTTAAGAAATTGGTATAATTCTATTAAAAAATTCATTTTTTTAATTTATTAAGAATTTAAATTATACTTTTTTAATTTTTTTTTTTACCAATTACAATAAATAAACCACCGTCTGATCCAAACTTATTAAAAATCATTGAAATTTGATTTAAAATTCTTGAATATAAAGTTCCAACTGCCTTTTTTTCAAATAAATCTTCATAATCTTGTGAAAATTCAAAATCACAGCTAGGTATAGAATTTATAAAATCTATATTATTTTTTTTAAACCAACTCAAAATTTCGTCCAAAGTATGTAGACTTTCAATCGGGTGAAAATATTGATCTTGAATCCAAGCATCCCTCTCCTCTTTACTAACTTTCAAATTTTTTAAGGTTGGGTCTAAAATGTATAAAAGTTTTTTTCCAAAAATTTTACTGAGGTATTTTCTTAGTATTGTTCTTATTCTACCTATTTTATTGTATAGACCTAAAAGAATATATCCATTACTTTTAAGCGATTTACTTAATATATCAAATGCAAGTTTTGGATCTTTTGTATGATGTAAAACTCCATTGCACCAAATAAAATCAAAGTAATTATCAACTAGCACATCATCAAAAATATCAGCATTAACAAGCTCTATATTTTTAAGATCATTATTATCAGCAAAATTTTTTGCTAATTTTAAAGAGTCTATTGTTGGATCTAGACCTACAATTTCATTATTTGTATTAATAGAAAAAAAAATTGATAATTGTCCTGTACCACATCCAACCTCCAAAATTTTCTTTTGATAACCAATAAATTTTTTAAATTGTCTAGCTAGAATATTTTTATTACCCTTTTCTAAGATAGTTTGTTTATTGTCATCTTCTTTATAGTTTGGAAAGGGTGTTGTTTTATAAAATTCAGTTACTTTTTTGGTGTTTGTATCATTTATATCAAAGGAGAAAACGCCATTTTTTTTTTCAAATTTTTTTTTTAAATAAGAAGCCAAGATTTAGAACACTGTATAAATTAATGGAGCAAAAACTGAGCCTTGCGTTAAAACTACTAAACCCCCAAAAATTACTAAAACAAATAAGATTGGCAATAGCCAATATTTTTTTCTAACTTTTAAAAATTCCCAAAACTCTTTAATAAAGCTCATACTAAAATTGATTTTTCATTTTACTCTTTGGGCCTTTTTTTTCAATCCAATAAGTTTTGTTATTATTAAATTTTAAATTAAGAAGATCCTTTCCTATAGCTCTCATGATAAAACCAATTGGAGTTACTACAAAAAAGAATATTAAACCGATAATCAAGGGTGAAACAATTTTACCTAAAAATATCCCTAACTTTATCCATAATATGTGTAAGGGTGTTAAAATTCTTGAATTTATAATACCTAAAAGTAAAAAAACTAATGAGATTAATATGGACCATATTCTTAAATCGTCATTATTTATTAATGGATAAAGAGCTATAATTAAAAAAAGAACAAAAAATAGTATTCCAAAACTTCGATTAGAGCTTAATTTGATTTTATCCATTAAAAGACTTTTGCGGTCTCATATCTTTTTTGTTTATTCCGGCTACCTCAACTGGTTTTTTCATAGCGTCTCTTCTAAACGGCTCACCAAGCTCTTGATTTAAAATAATTTCTATAAAAGTTGTTGTTCCTTTTTTTTGATCATCACATGATTGTTTGATAGCTTTAGTTGTTTCTTCCATTGTTTTACAAGTAACTCCTTTTAAACCACATGCATTAGCTACTTTTGCATAACTTAATTCTGGATCTAATTCTGTACCAACAAAATTATCATCAAACCACAATATAGAATTTCTCTTTTCAGCACCCCATTGGTAATTTCTAAAAATTACCATTGTAATAGCTGGCCACTCTTCTCTTGCACATGAGCTCATTTCATTCATGCTTATGCCAAATGCACCATCGCCCGCAAAACCAATTACAGGTGTATCTGGACATCCAATTTTTGCACCTAGAATAGCTGGAAATCCATAACCACATGGTCCAAATAAACCTGGAGCTAAATATTTTCTTCCTTTTTCAAAAGTAGGATAAGCATTTCCTATTGCACAATTGTTTCCAATGTCACTCGAAATTATTGCATCTTTAGGCAAAGCATCTTGAATTGCTCTCCACGCTTGTCTAGGAGACATTCTATCTTTATCTCTTTCTCTTGCCTCTTTATTCCAGACTGTGCCTGGATCGTCTTCTTCATGATCAAGTCCAGCTAATGTTTGTAACCAAGCTGATTTAGTTTTGTGAATTAAATTTTTTCTCTCATCTCGACCTAAATTACCAGCGTCAGATGAAAGTTTATCTAAAATTTGTTGTGCAACTTGTTTTGCGTCACCACATATTCCAACAGTAACTTTTTTTGTTAAACCTATTCTATCTGGGTTCATATCAACTTGAATTATAGTTGCATTTTTTGGCCAATAATCGATACCGTAACCGGGTAAAGTTGAAAAAGGATTTAATCTTGTTCCTAATGCTAAAACAACATCGGCTTTCGAAATAAGTTCCATAGCTGCTTTTGAACCGTTGTAACCTAAAGGTCCAACAGCTAGTGGATGGCTTCCTGGAAAACTATCATTGTGTTGATAACCATTGCAAACTGGCGCATCTAATTTCTCTGCTAACTTTTTGCATTCTTGTATTGCTCCACCAATAACTACTCCTGCACCTGAAAGAATTACAGGAAATTTTGCTTTTGATAATAAACTTGAAGCTTTTTCAATTGCATCTTTTCCGCCACCTTGTCTTTCAAATCTAACAATTGGAGGAAGTTCGATATCTATAACTTGTGTCCAATAGTCTCTAGGCACATTTATTTGTGCTGGTGCAGAACCTCTAATAGCTTTTTCAATTACCCTATTTAAAACTTCAGCCATTCTAGATGGGTCTCTAACTTCTTCTTGATAACAAACCATGTCTTTAAATAAATTCATTTGTTCTACTTCTTGAAAACCACCTTGACCCATTGTTTTGTTTGCGGCTTGGGGAGTTACAAGTAATAAAGGTGTGTGATTCCAATAAGCTGTTTTAATAGGTGTAACCAAACCTGTGATACCTGGGCCATTTTGAGCAATTACCATTGACATTTTTCCAGTTGCTCGGGTGTAACCGTCAGCGATCAGCCCTCCATTAGTCTCATGTGCTACATCCCAAAAAGTTATGCCTGCTTTTGGAAATAAATCTGAAATCGGCATAAAGGCAGAGCCAATTATTCCAAACGCGTGTTCAACTCCGTGCATTTGAAGAACTTTAATGAAAGCTTCTTCTGTGGTCATTTTGGTCATAAAAAAATCTCTACAATTTTGTTTGCAATCGCATGATTAATATATAAATTCTTAACAAGTTTCTACTAAGAAATCGTCACAATGGCTAAAACAGATATAATTATTCACGATAAAAAAGACAATGTTGGCGTAATTGTTATAGAAAAAGTATCAAAGGGCCAAGATTGTGGTTGCTGGATAATGGAAGACGACTCTTCATCTAAAGTAAAATCTGGGGCAGAAATACCGTTAGGCCATAAAATAGCATTACAGGATCTTAAAGAAGGCGATACTATAATTAAATATGGGCATGATATAGGAAAGGTAGTCAAATCTATCAAAAGAGGAGATCATGTTCACGTCCATAACGTAAAAACAAAAAAATGGTAAAATGCAAATTCCAAAAAGTTTTTTAGGTTTTAAAAGAGAAAACGGAAGAGCGGGAACAAGGAATCATGTCATTATTCTTCCAGTAGATGATATTTCAAATGCTTGTGCTGAAGCAGTAGCAAATAATATTAGAGGTACGATCGCTCTTCCTCATTCATATGGCAGGTTACAATTTGGAGCGGACTTAGAACTTCATTTTAGAACAATGATAGGAACTGGACGAAATCCGAATGTAGCTGCAGTAATTGTAATTGGTATTGAACCTAAATGGACAAAAAGAATTGTTGATGCAATTGCAAAGACTGGAAAACCGGTTGAAGGTTTTAGTATAGAGGGTGTTGGGGATATCGACACAATTGCAAAGGTTTCAAAAAAAGCTCAAGAATTTTCAATGTGGGCTTCTGAAAAACAAAGAGAGGAATGTCCCATAAGTGATTTGTGGATATCAGTGAAATGTGGTGAGTCTGATACAACATCAGGTCTTGCATCTAATCCTACAGTAGGTAACCTCATGGATAAACTCGAGCCACTTGGAGTACACTTATGTTTTGGTGAGACGTCAGAATTAACTGGAGCCGAAGCTGTATGCGCAAAAAGAGGTAAAACAAAAGAAGCTCAAGATAAGTTTATGAAAACTTGGAGTTCGTACAACGACTTCATATTAAAGGAAGCAACAAATGATTTGTCAGAAAGTCAACCAACAGCTGGGAATATTGCTGGAGGACTTACAACAATTGAGGAAAAAGCTTTTGGAAATTTTCAAAAAATTGGTACAAGAAAATTCATAGATGTATTAGAGCCAGCTGAGGAACCAACCAAAGGAAAAGGTCTATATTTCATGGACACATCATCAGCTGCTGCCGAGTGTGTCACTCTTCAAGCTGCTGGAGGTTTTAACATTCATTTATTTCCAACTGGTCAAGGAAATATAATTGGTAATCCCATTGAGCCTGTAATTAAGCTTACAGCTAATCCATTAACAGCGAAAACTATGAGTGAGCACATTGATGTCGATGTTTCAAAAATTTTGTCAAGAGAAATGAATCTTGATCAGGCTGGTGATGAATTGATTAAATCTACTATTAAAGTTGCAAATGGAAGACTAACTTGTGCTGAAGCACTGGGTCATAAAGAATTTGTAATGACTAAGTTGTATAGAAGTGCTTAATTAAATTACAGAATTTATAGCTTTATAGATTTTATCTTTAGTTAACTCGCCCAAACTTCGATAGACTTCTTTATTGTTTTTATAAATTACAAGCGTAGTTTGGAATTGTATATTTAGTTGTTTGGCAATTTCTCTATTTGTAACATCAAATGTAAGATAAATTAAATTATCAAAATCTTTTTCAACATCTTTCAATGCCCTCATTTGACTAGCACATGAGGTGCAATATTTTATCCATGAACTTACAACTACAGTCTTTCCATCTGACTGGGCTTTATTAAAAACATCATTATCGAATGTTGTTTGTTTTTCAGCAACAGCTAAGTTGAAAGGTAAAGTAATTAATAGTAAGACCAATAATTTTTTCATTGCAATACATTACAATCAATTTAATAAAATTAAACTACTTTTGTGAGGCGGGTGGAGCTGTGTATACAAATTTCTTTTTAAGATTTGATAAAAACCTTCTCAAAATTGCCGCACCAACACCTAATACAAGAGCTAAAACAATTGAAAACAATCCATAAAGAACTGGAACATTTTTAGATAAGTCTCTTACAAATTTAGAGATTGGTCCTAATGTTTTAGATCCGTTATTTAATGTCTCTTTAATAACCTCTTCTACAAAGAAAGTATCGTATGCTATCGCTATCCCAACTAATAACAAAAGCATTGCTAAAATAGTTTTAAACTGAGAGCTATCAACTTTTTCACCAATCTTTTGACCTATTTGAACCCCAAGTATAGAGCCTAAAATTAAAACTGTAACTAATATTAGGTCGATTGTTCCATAGTTAAATGCATGAAGAATTGTAACTATCGCACTTATAAATATTGTTACAAATAAAGAAGTTCCAGGAATTAATTTAGTAGGCATTCCTATAATATAAATCATCGCAGGAACAAGTATAAAAGCTCCACCAACACCCAGTATAGCTGCTATATAACCCACAATAAATCCCATGATAATTGGAGTAAAAGCACTTTCATAAAGTTTAGATTTTTTAAACCTCATTCTTAAAGGCAAACCTTGTAACCAATTATGATCGTGTAATTTTTTTTTAACAATAATTTTTTTTCTAGCTCTATCGATTTCTGTAACACCTTGAACCAGCATCATAGTTCCAATGATAGCTAGTATGTACATATATGCTAGTGAAATAACGATATTAATTTTTCCAATGTCTTGAAAATAAGTAAAAGTTAAAATACCTAGGATAGTTCCCATAGCACCACCAACTACAATCATTAAACCCATTTTATAATCAAGAGTTCCTTTCAAATAATGAGTGGTGGAACCCGATATGGATGTGCCTAAAATATTATTAGCCTCATTTGGTACTGCATAAGCTGGTGGAATTCCTAAAAAAATTAAGAAAGGGGTCATTAAAAAACCGCCGCCAACACCAAATAAACCAGATAAAATTCCAACAACTAAACTTAAAAAAAAGATAAAAGGTAAGCTTACATTTACCTCTGCAATAGGAAGAAAGAACTCCATTCGGATTAATTATTCCTCAAAATTATTAAAGTCAACTGTTTGATATTTAGAATCCAAAAAAAGTACTAGATAACATTACTACCCAGTATGCTGCTAAACCTATATAAAGAGCAATTTTAGTATTTATATTTGATATAATTTTTAAGTTAAATATGTGCTTGAAAGAGTTTGTGTGTTTTTGGAAATATTCAAGCATACTCATCAAGTACACCTTAATAAGGATCTTTGCAAGAATTTTTTAAAAAATAGTTGCTCCAAATACCTTCACAGCCCCGCCCTCTTCTCCAAGAACAAGTCTTCCTAAGAACTCACCCTCCTCTGTAGTGCTTGTCTGTTTAAACAATACTGTTACGTGCATCCCTCGTCTTAAACAACCAAAAGCCTGGAAATTATCGGTCAAACTTGAGATCAATTTATTGCTAGCCCATTGCTTACCTAGCTCAACCTCATTTGCTCCATAGAGCATTTGTGAAGAAAAATCCCTAGTAAAACCACCATAATCTTTCATGTTTGAGGACTTAATAAGATTTGACCATATTGGATTAGCTAATTTAATAATTTCATCATCAGTCTTTGATGTGAAGCTCATAATTTAGAAGTCCTTTTAAGATGCCTTTTTTTTCTCTTTATCGTCAACTATGTGATAAACAGGTTTTTTTTCCATTGTGAACTTACCTGTTTCAGGATTTCTTCTTGATACTGTTAAACAATGCCAATTTTCATCATCTAATTTCATATGGTCGCCTCTATAATAGTATCCTGGCCAACGAGTTTCTTCTCTAAATAAAGTATGTTCAGTAACACATTGAGATGTTAAAGCTCTATGTTTCAGCTCCCAAGCTCTCATCAACTGGTGATAATCTTCGGCTCCTACATTTTCTAGGTCCTCTTGAAGCCAATCTAATAATTCTAAACCTTTTTTAAGAAGGTTATCATTTGTCATATAGTTGTTAGTGATACCACCACAATACTCATCCATGATTTTTTGAAGTCTTTGTAGGCCCTGTATAGGTGAAATATAACTTGGAGAAACTGTACCTCCAGTTATTTCATTTCTTCCAACTGTATAGTTTTCTAAAGGTTTATAAATTACTTCTTTTAAATCATTATATTGTTTCTCACTTACTTTTATATTGTTAGCTTTTTTATCTTCGATGTACTTAACGGCAGCTTTTGCGGCTAATCTTCCTTCCGTGAAAGAACCCGATGAAAATTTATGTGCGCTTCCTCCAACGGTGTCCCCTGCTCCAAATAAACCCTCTACTGACATCATTCTGTTATATCCCCAGAAATAATCATCTGGTGCAATATCCTCTGGCCCACTTACCCATGCTCCTGAGCATGTTGCATGTGAACCCATAACATAAGGCTCTGAAGTTGTTAATTCTGGGTTAGTATATTTTGGATCTATGTTTTGTGATGCCCAAACTACGGCTTGACCCACTGTCATACCCAAAAAGTTTTCCCAGCCTACAGTCTCTAAATGAGGATCTTGAAAAGCCTCTTTAGTTACCATGTGGATTGGTCCACCACCTGCTGCTACCTCTTGGATGAATGCATGATTTCTTAAACAAGTTGGGGTCGGATGATGATCTATATATTCTCCAACGAGTTTTTTGGTAGCATCATACCATTTCTTTTCATAATTCTCCCCGTTAGCATTTTGTGTGTAAGTTTTTAAATGTAAAAAATAAGCGCCAACTGGACCGTAACCATCCTTAAATCTACAAAGTACAATTCTATTTTCCATTTGTGTCATCTTAGCACCAGCTGCTATCGGTAATGCGTAAGCTGAGCCATTACTCCATGGCGCATACCAAGTTCTTCCCATACCTTCACCAACTGCTCTGGGTTTAAATATATGTGAAGCTCCGCCAGCAGCTATAATTACTGCTTTAGCTTTGAATACATGATAATCACCAGTTCTCATATTAAAACCGACTGCTCCAGCGACTCTGTTTTCATTTTCTTCATCTTTTAGAAGATGAGTTATCATTATTCTATTATAAATTTTATCGGCTGACTTTTTTGCAGCTTCAGCAACGATCGGCTTATAACTTTCACCGTGAATCATTATTTGCCATTTTCCTTCTCTTTGATATCTGCCTGTTTCTTTGTTTTTCATCATAGGTAATCCCCACTCATCAAACATATGTACAGTTGAGTCAACGTGTCTTGCCATGTCATAACCTAAGTCTTCTCTAACTAATCCCATTAAATCATTTCTAGCATATCTCACGTGATCCTCGGGCTGGTTTTCTCCCCACTGCATTCCCATGTAACAGTTAATTGCATAAAGTCCTTGAGCTACTGCGCCACTTCTATCGATGTTTGCTTTTTCAACACAAATGATTTTTAAATTTCTTCCCCAGTGTCTAGCTTCAAACGTAGCACCAGTACCGGCCATACCACCGCCGACAACTAGTACATCACAATCTTCAAAGACAGTTTTATTTTTAGGCATTAATAATAAACTCCTTTTTTAAAGGAGTTCTTGTCTAATGTTGGAAGATCTTTATCAGTATTCAAACCGTGAGGTTCATTATAAAGTATTTGAGAATTAATTTCCCCTTGATTAGGTTTGTCACCATCAGCAAGTTTTGGGATGAATTTTCCCCATGGCTTTGTTGTTATCGGGGATACAAAATCTTTTTCTGTTCCATTTCTGAATTTTATTTTCCATGAAATAGTTCCCTTCTCTTCTTCTCTTCTAACTCTTACACTATGACCCATTGGAGCAAAGTCAGCATAGCCTCTTACATCTATTGCGTGATTAGGACAAGCTTTAACACAAGAATAACACTCCCAACAAAAATTTGGCTCAATGTTTTTTGCTCTTCTAATATTTTTATCTATATGCATGATATCTGAAGGGCAGATATCTACACAGTGACCACAACCATCGCACCGAGTCATGTATACAAATGTTGACATTTATTTTATTTCCTTTTTTAATTCTAACATATTAATAGTGTTTTGGCTCTTCTCTTTTTATGCCAAGCCCAAACTGTTCTGGCGCATCTGCTGGTGGGGGAAGATTATCTCTTGAACCATCAGCTTCAGCTAAATTTTTTTGTATCGCTGCTCCAGGTTTGTAAAACATGTGAGCGAACTTAGACCAGTAAACACCACCAAATAAAACTATATTTGAAACCCCAAAAAGCACTAGAAATAAAGTGTCCCATCCAACCATTTGATTAAACTGTAAGTAAGACCAGATTAAACCAAAAGTAGAAGACGCTAAGAGTGCTAGTACAAATAAATCTGCAGTAATTATTCTAAAAACTGAATTTGCCTCAGCTGCAACATCTACTCTTAAAAAAAGCCAAAACCAGTATCCACCCAAACAAGTCATTATTGCTCCAACATGCCAAAGAATTGGCCAAACGTTTGGAGTTTGATAATCGGTATAAAAAAATATCATTGCAGCAGAACCAATCCAAAAAAGGATTGTTCCATACATTCCTAAGACATGTGCAATTCTTCTTTTGCCCCAACCTAGCTCAGCTGTAGTCCCAATATCATGGATTATTGTTTTACCAATAACCGCCAACCTTTCACCCGTTCCCAACTCTCTTTTGGCTGATTTTTTTGCTTTTTTTGCATTATTGAAAAAATATCTAACATTTTTCTTATGTATCATATCTAATACCGTGCCTAAAATAACTAGCCCAACCATAACAATTACAAAAGATTGAATTGCCATCATTGGAATTGTTTCGGCTAAAATTGCAAATGGATTGGTTGTAAACATATTTTTATAAAAAATTTTATTATTACTAGTATACTTAAAAAAATAGTTCAACAGTGATTAAAGCGCACTATTTGCCCAATAAGAACATTATTTTTTAATTTTTCGAGTATAATGTTGTTTTGAAGGAATAACGCTTCTTACACCACCTTGTGGATTATCCACGTCCCCTTTTCTTCTTGGAATCACATGTATGTGACAATGAAATATAGATTGTCCCGCAACCTTCCCAGCATTTGTTCCTATATTAAAACCCTCTACTAATTTATCTTCTTTCATTATTTTTTTTTTTAATTTTTTAATAAGATCATTGCAGGCTAAGATTTCTTTTTCATCTAATTCAAAATAATTTTCTATACATCTTTTTGGAACAACTAATGAGTGTAATTTTGAAACGGGATAACTATCAGATGACGCATATGCATAATCATTTTCAAATATCAATTCTTTCTGATTAATTTTACAGAATATACAAGGATTATTTGGATCAATCATAACAATTAAAAATTTAAATATTTGTTCACTTTTTTATATCCGAAATTATTTTTACTCTTCCAATTCATTTGTTTGATATATTTGACAGATGTCACACCTTTCCCTGAGCCTATTAACATTATTTCATCAAATTTTTTCAAATCTCTATAATAAATATCTTTAAATGAAATTTTAATCTTACCTTTTAAATAGTTAATTGTGTTCCCAATATAGCAATTATTTTTTGGAGAAAAGTATTCTCTATTTTTGAAAAATAAAATATTTGAGGTACAGGTTTCTAAAATTTTTCCCCTATAAACTAAAGCTATATCAGTTTTACTTGGGTCATATTTATTCAATTCTTTTAAAATCTTTTTATAATAAAGATTTTTTGTTTCAGGATCAATTCTTCTGTAGTTTATTAACTTAAGTTCAAAATCTTTTTTAGGTTTAAGTCTTTTACGGATAGAAATTGATATAAATTTTTTTGTTAGAGCAATTCTAAGTAAGTGGTCATAATTAACATTTTTATTAATGCTTGAATAGATTAAATGTTTAATATTTGTCTCAATAATTTTTGAATAAATTTTATATTTTTTAAGAGATTTAATTAATCCCTTAAAGTGACTTTTAAACAAAATAAGTTTACCAGGTTTTCCTAAAAGTCTGATAGTTGTAAAGACTCCGTGAGATCCCCATAAATCTTTAAATCCTATTTCTTTTTGATTAATTACTTGATAAGATTTTTTTAATAAAAAAATTGCCATTTTCAGTTAAGAATGAGTCAGGATGAAATTGAAATCCATAAATTTGATTTTTACTATCCTCAAAAGCCATCGCTGTATTTGTTTTTGTACAACGCATTGTAATATTGAGATTTTTTGAAAAATATGGCTCATGTAACTTCAGCGAATGATATCTTCCGACATTAAACACTTTATTTTTTTTAAAAATTTTGCTTTTTCCATTTACTTTAATTTTTGATTGATAACCATGATAAATTTTATTTTGTTGTCTAATTTTTCCACCTTCGTTATACAATATCAACTGAAATCCTAAACATACGCCAATCATTTTTTTTTTACCCTTGTATTTACTATAAATTTTTGAAGTTTCTGGATAATCTTTTGGAGAACCAGGGCCGGGAGAAAAAACTATCACATCTGATTTATTTAATAATTTTTTATTTATGTCAAAATAATCAGAGCAATAAACTTTATCAAATTGAGAAAATTGATGAACCACATTCCATGTAAAAGAGTCTTGATGGTCAATAATATATATCATTTAAACAACTCCAATAATGATTTTGCTTTAATGTAATTTTCGCTAAATTCTTTTTTTGATGAACTGTCCAATACAACACCTGAAGCTGCTGATATCTCTGAAACATTTTTGAAATTTAGAATTGATCTTATTATTATGTTAAATCGCATATCCATATTAAACTTAATAAATCCGAAACTTCCTGTGAAAATATTTCGTCCCTCTTTTTCTTGACTATTTAATAGTTGGAGTGTTCTTATTTTTGGACAACCTATAACAGACCCACCGGGCATCATCGATTTAATAATGTTTTTAAGATTGATATTGTTTTTTAATTTACCCTCTATTGTAGATACGTAGTGATACAAATGTTTATATTCCTCCACATATTTTTTTCTTTTGATTACTACACTTCCTGGCTTACAAATTTTTGATAAATCGTTTCTCTCCATATCTACAATCATATTATGTTCTTTTGTCTCTTTATTGTTATTCTTAAAGAAATTGAGAGCTTTAGATTTGTTTAATTTTTGATTTTTTTTTAATGTTCCAGCTATTGGTTTCGTTGTTATCTTTAATCCCTTTTTTTCTATTAAAGTTTCAGGAGAGCAACTAACAATAGAGTAATTCTTGTCTCTAATCATAAAGGCCTCTGGGGAAGAGTTTGCCTTCATTAATTTCCAAAAAAAACTGACCGGATCTATCTCAGATTTGTTTTTATACTTTGTGCAAATTTTTATTTGATAGGTCTCACCTGCTCTGATTTTTTTTGAAAAAAGATTGAAAATTCTTTTATACTTTTCAAAATTAATATTGACTTTAAATGGTTTTAATATTTTGGTTTGATTAAAGTGGTAATTAAAACTTTGTTTCTTTAATGTTGAAGATATTTTAATTTTTTTTGATAAGGTAATTATAGTTTCTGGTTTGTAGAAAAGGCCCTTATAAAATCCATTCTTCTTTTGTTTTTTAATTCTAATATTTAGCAAGTTACATAATATTTCGTAACCGAAAAAACCTATATATAAATCTTGTTCTCTTTTAAATTTTTTTTTTGTTATATTGTTTAAAAAATTTTCTATATTTGAGTTGTTAAGTACTATTCTCTTTGAAAAATCTGTAAATATTTTATATCCATCTTTATATTTATAAATGACCATGGGTTTATCTGATTGATATAATTTCTCCAGATAAGGACTAAAATTCGATTTATGCTTTTTGTAATCTATCAATTGCCTGCTCTTTAATTGGTAAGTGTATTAAGCCTGCAAAAACAGATAATGCAATTGCTAAATACCACGCATAGTTATAAGAACCATATATGTCATAGAAAAGTCCGCCAAGATATGCTCCAAAAAAAGATCCAAATTGATGACTTAAAAAAACTAAGCCATACAAAAGGCCAAGATACTTAGTCCCAAAAATATGAGCTACAATTCCACTCGTAGCTGGAACAGTGGATAACCATAAAAAACCAAAACTAGCACCAAATATTATTGATGAAATAGTGCTTGGTGGTAAAAAAATAAAAAAACAAATTGAGACACCTCTTAAAAAATAAATGGAACTTAAGATAATTTTTTTACTCATCTTTGTAGATAAATAGCCACTTAACAAAGAACCAACGATATTAAAAAAACCTATTAGAGATAAAATCATCGCTGCAGTCCAATCATCTAAACCTCTGTCTGCTACATATTTGGGCACATGGGTTCCAACTAAAGTAATATGAAAACCACATACGAAGAAACCTGAAACCAGTAAAACATAACTTTTGTTTCGAAATGCTTCTTTAAGAGCATCTAAAGATCCTTGGTCATTGTTGGCATCATTCGTTTTATCTAGCTGTGGTGATCTAACAAAATAAGCAAATATTAATCCTATAGATAAAAATATCATGAAATAAAAAAGGGTATTTACCCATCCATTATTTTGTAAGGAATAGTTTGTAAAAAGTGGCGAAAGAAAATAGCCAAAAGAACCAACGGCTGTGACAATACTCATTGCAATTGTTCTATTTGAAAGTGGAAAATGTTTACCCACAATTGACATTGGGATACTTATTGCTGTGCCTCCGCAACCAATACCAATTAAAACTCCTAAACTGACTTGAAAGTAAATCCCAGTATTAGGACCTGCATATAAAAGATAAACTCCAAGGATATAAAAAAGAAATGCAATGATAATTGATTTGTGACCTCCATATTTGTCTGCAAGAACTCCAAAAATTGGGCCAGATAGTCCCCAACCTAGCATTTGAATACCTATAGCTAAACCAAATTCAGTATTTGAAATTCCTAAATCATTATTAAAGTCAATGAAAAACATTCCAAAAACCTGTCTTACACTCAAAGACATTAAAACTACTACACACGCACAAATCAGTGTCGTTAGAGCTAGTTTATTTTGAATAAATTTTTCTGAACTCATTTGATGAATTTAAGAGATCTTCTTAAATCTTCAATCAAATCTTTTGGATCCTCTAATCCGATATGTAATCTTACTATATGCTCATCTTTTGATAATTTTAGGTAAAATCTATCACCTTGTTCTTTAATTTCCTGATGTAATGCCAAACTTTCAAAACCTCCCCAACTATATCCATATCCAAATAATTTAAGAGAATTTACAAATTTTATAACATTCTTTTTCGATGATTTAATTCTAAGACCCATTAAACCAGATGCTCCATTATAATATTTTCTCCAAAGGCTATAATTTAAGGAGCCTTTTTTAAATGGATATAAAAGTTTAATTTTTTTGTGTTTAGACAAGAAATTTGCAACTTTCATAGCATTCGATTGATGTCTATCCAATCTTACATCTAGAGTTCTTAAACCTCTAGTTACTAAGTAAGCATCGTCCGGTCCCATTCTAAGTCCTGTAATTTTTTCAGCTAATTGAACTTTTTTGAAAACTTTTTTGTTTACCGCTAAACTGCCACCCATTACATCAGAATGTCCAGAATAATATTTGGTAGCTGAAACAATTGACATATCAAAACCTAACTTAATAGGCTTAAGATAGTATGGTGTCCCCCACGTATTATCAATTGCAGTAAAAATCTTATTTTTTTTTGCTATAGAAACTATTTTTGATAGGTCTTGAAACTCAAAGGAATTACTACCTGGACACTCAACGAATATAAGTTTTGTTTTTTTACTTATATTCTTTTTTATCGTATTTAAGTCATGTGGATTATAAAATTTCGTTTTAATATTAAATTCTTTTAAATAATCTTTAGTTAACAATCGTGTTGGACTGTAAACAGGATCAGCAACTATTATTTCATCCCCAGGTCTCACTATACTGAAAATTGCCAAGAAAACAGAACCAAATCCAGTTGGTGTTAGGAAAACATGATAGGACTCCTCCAACTTTGTTAAAATTTTTGAAAGAACATGTGTCGTTGATGTTCCTTGTCTTCCATAATCATGGTGACCCCCTGTTGGGTCTTTGATATTTTTTTTTTGAGTTTTTCTAATATCTTGCATAGATTTAAAAATAATAGTTGATGCCCGCACCACAGGCGGATTTACCGACTGATTATGAAAATCTTTTGCAGTATGTTTCAAAAATGTTTTAAAAGAGTAGTCCATAAAAAAATTGAATACTTATGGGGACAATGCTATATCACGTATATAAGTCAATAAAATAATAAATGGGAGATAAAAATGGGTTATCCAAAGAAACACAGAGGCCGAAGAAAAATGGGCTCAAAAAAAAGAAGAGCAAGAAAAAAAAATAAAAAGAAATAATTCTGCTCAAAATGGATAATATCAAAAAGGTCAAGGCCTTAAGTATTTGGATTTTTATAGTTCCATTTGTTGCAACAAACACTTGTTTAATTTTAATTACTCAATTTCACGAACTTTTTCCCAACAAAGAAAATATAATACATTTCACATTTCCCTACATAGATGGTGGGGCCTCTATTTCTAGAACAGCAAGATACTTTCCAACTTATTTAGTATTTAAACCTGCTATGTTTTTAACCGCTTATTTATTAATTAAATATTGGATCTTTAATAAACAAATTATATTAAACATAAACGGAAATCATAAACACTTAAAGAAAATGCTTTTCTTTGGAATTGGATCTGCAATTTGTCTTGTAATCCATTCAATTTTTCTAGGCATAAAATTTGATATTGACGCGTATAAACTTTTTAGACGAGTAATAATGTTAGCATTCATAATATTTGAGATAGCCGCCCAAACTTATTTTGTTTTAATTTTTTACTCCATCAAATCAAAACTTAAATCATTTATTAATGAAACATACCTGAAATGTAAGGCTGTTTTGGTGTCAATTTTAATTTTTGTAGGTATCCTTGCCTTACCTTTGGTAAGTATGCCAGGTAATAAACACCTCAAACATGCATTAGAATGGGATTATTTTTTAGGGGTTATTACTTTTTATATATTTACTTTTTTATTATGGAAAAAAAAGAGTAATTAGTTTTTTATCCAACCTCCACCTAAGACTTTATAACCATTTTTATTTTTTTGATAAAAAACACATGCTTGACCTGGTGAAACACCGAATTCATCCTCCATTAAATTTACTTTAGCTTTTGAATCTGATAACTCAACTTTTGAAGGAATTAACTTTCCTGTTGATCTGATCTTTACATAAACTTTTTCATTCAATTCGCTACTGTCACATAAAATATTAAGATTATCTAAATTAATAATTCTTTTTGCTAAATATTTCTTTGGCCCTACAATTATCTCATTATTTTTTGGATCAATTTCTATAACATATAGTGGATCTTTATCAGAAACTTTTATACCTCTTCTTTGTCCGATTGTAAAATTTACTATTCCATCGTGAACCCCAATTATCTTTCCATCAATGTTTTTGATATTTCCTTTTACAAACGCTTTAGGTTCAAATTTTTTAATTACAGATGAATAGTCACCATTAGGAACAAAACAAATATCCTGACTATCTGGTTTATCAGCTACATTTAAATCAAGTTTTTTTGCAATTTCCCTTGTCTCATCCTTAAGTAAGTTTCCTAGAGGAAATCTTAGAAAATTAAGCTGATCCCTCTTTGTATTAAAAAGAAAATAACTTTGATCCCTATTATGGTCCTCTGCACGATACATTTCATTTTTTTTTCCATCAAATATCGATCTTACATAATGTCCGGTTATCAACGCATCTGCTTTTAAATCTTTTGCTTCCATAAAAAGATCTTTGAATTTTACTGTTTGATTACACTGAACACATGGTATTGGAGTTTCACCTTTTAAGTAGCTCTCAACAAAATTATCAATAACTCCCTCTTTAAATTTATTTTGATAATATAGAATTTTATGATCGATATCCAATTTATGGGCCACTCTTTTTGCATCTAATATGTCTTGTCCAGCGCAACATTGTTTCGATTTAGAGACTTGTTTAGTATCATCATAAAGTTTGAGTGTAATACCAATAACTTTGTAACCTTCTTTTTTCATTAGTGCAGCAACTGTTGAAGAATCTACTCCTCCTGACATTGCAACAACTACGACTGTATCTTTTGTCTTTTTGTCAATTCCTAATGAGTTTAAATTGTTTTTCATAAACTTTAAAATTATACTATTTTTATTTAAAAAACTAAATTAAATGATTTTAGATTATGAACCAGGTGACAAAGTGATTAATCCTAAAAATAAAGATTGGGGAATCGGCCAAGTACAATCAATTATAAAAGAAAAAGTTACTGTAAATTTTGAAAATGTTGGTAAAAAAGTAATCAACGCAAATTTAATTGAATTAACAAAGATTTGATAAAAAATGAATTTAGAAGATAAAAAAAAAATTGTACTAGATTTAATTGGTACTTTCCAAACAGCAAGTAAATTGTCTTTGTCATTACGAAAGAAAGGTCTTAAAGAAACCATTAAGGAAGATAATACTCCGGTAACAAATGGGGATCTTGAGGTTAATAATTTATTGATAGATAAAATTAGCAAATTAACGCCAGATATTCTTATAGTTTCAGAGGAAACTTCCGCAAATAAAAATTTAGATAACTTGTCAACTTTTTGGCTTATCGATCCAATAGATGGCACTTATGATTATATTAATAATAAAGACGAATTTACTTTAAACGCTGCTCTCATTCTTAACAAAGTTCCTGAAATAGGAATTATCAGTGCTCCAGCGAAAAATAGATTGTTTTACACATATGGTGATGGGAATTCATTCGAGATTATTAATAACAAAGCTCAGTTGTTAAACACTAAAATAGATACCAGTGACAAAGAAAATATTAAGGCTGTAAGTTATTCAGATAAACTTAAAAATGAAATCAAAGATATCCATGACAAATTTAAAGTAGCTAGTTACACAAAAATGAAGAGTTCTCTTAAGTTCTGTGTTATTGCGGCAGGTGAGTTTGATCTTTATGTGGCCGAACCAAGGGCATCTGAATGGGACATCGCAGCAGGAGATGCAATCTTAAGTAATTCAGGTGGCTCTATTACAGATATGAATGGAGAAAAAATTTATTATGGAAAAAAAGATTTTAAAAACCCCGGTATAATTTTGAAAAGTGCAAGATTAAATAATGGATGAACAGTTAAGAATCATATTAATTATTATAGTATCAGTTTCTATTTTTGGTTTGATAGTTTTCGTAATAGTAAAAAACTACATAAAATCCAAGATAGATTATTATTTAAATAAAAAAAATGAGAAAATTACAAAAGACGAATAATTTTCTCGTATTCGTCTTTTGATAAATCCATTATCCTTTTTGATGTTTCAAAACTAAATCCATTTCTTGCTAATATTCCAATATCTTTTTTAAAAAAAATTGGCCTATTATCTTCTGATCTATGAGGTCCGATTTTTTTCCTTTTACAAAATTTTATTGCTGAAAAAAAATCTTGATCATCATTATTTTCTTTTATTTTGTCTAAAGTTTCCTTAACAAATTTATCATTAATTCCTTTTGAAATTAGGTAGCTTCTAATTTTGTTAATAGAACTGCCTCTTTGTATCAAATTTTTTGCTTTGCTCTCAGAATAAAACTGATCATTGATAAATTTAGATTGCTCTAAGTCTGACAATACAATATCTATCAAGTTTTGATAATTTCCTTTTTTTATGTTTGTGGATCCAGACTTTAAATATTTCTTCAGTAAATATGTTCTTAATTGCTGTTTAGAGGGAGCATATTTTTCAATGTATTTTAGGGAAAAATCTCGTATCTCAGATACAGTAAATTCTAAACTTTTTTTTTTATTTTTTAAGGGAATCATTTTAATTTTTATTATATTATAACTTCGAATGATTGAACAAATTAATAATTTCTTTACAATTGAAATGATCTATCTTTGGTTGAATTTAGGTGTTCTACCCTTTTGGATTATTCTATTTTTTTTTCCTCATTCATTTATGAGTAAATATTTAGTTAGATCAATTTTTCCATTTATGATCTTCTCCTTCGTTTACATTTATCTGTTATACTATTTTTTTATATCAGATTTTAATTTTAAGAATAATTTTACACTATATTTAAGCCTTGAAAATTTATCAGATCTTTTTTCTGAAAACGGTTTTTTAATAATGTTTTGGTGTCATTTTTTAGCTGTAAACTTATTTTGTGGAGCATGGATTGTATCTGACAGTATTAAGCTCTCAATTTCAAAAATTTTAACTTTTTTCCCTTTACTAATTACTTATTTTATAGGCCCTCTTGGATTATTCATTTATTGGTTAATCAGGATTTTTTTCGCAAGAAGAATGTCATTGTATGACTAAATCTATTCAATTTTATTACGATTTTTCAAGCCCCTACACTTATATAGCACATAAAAAAATAAGAGAAATTCAAAAAAAAAATTCTATAAAATTTATTTATTGTCCTATGCTTTTAGGAGGATTGCATAAGTTAGCAGGAATTACAGCAAATGCCTTTATAAAAAATAAAAATGAATTTATGAGACGAGACTGTGAAATGGTTTCAAAAAAACTCAAGATCGATTTCAAATTTAATGATTATTTTCCAATAAGCTCTCTTAATCTAATGAGAGGATCATTAGTTACGAATAAAGATATATCAGATAAGTATATCGATTGTTTTTTTGATGCATATTGGAGAGACAATATAAATCTCTCTGATGATGAGAATTTTAAAGAAAAACTGAAAGATCTTCAAATAGATGTAGATAATTTTTTAAACGGCATTAGTAAAAAAGAGACAAAAGAAAAATTGATCAAACTAACACAAGATGCTTTCGATAAGAAAATCTTTGGGGCACCAACATTTATTTGTAATGATAAAATATTTTGGGGTCAGGACAGATTAGATTATGCTATAGATGAATTTTCTAGCTAATTTCAAAGTCACCATCTTTAATAGCACTGAAACCTCCGTCAACATGAGATACATTTTTAAAACCCATATCTTGAAGTGATTTTGCTGCCAATGCAGATCTTAATCCTCCTGCACAAAAAAGAACTATTTCTTTAGATGGATCGATTTTTCCTTGTTTGTAATATGCGCTGTTTGGATCAATCCAAAATTCAAGCATACCTCTTGGTATGTGTAATGATCCTTCTACTCTTCCCTCTTTTTCAAGCTCTCTTACATCCCTTATATCGATCAAATTACAACTACCATCTTTAAGTAATTTTGAAGCCTCGGTGTGAGAAATCGTTTTGATTTCTTTCAATGCATCATTTACAAGTTCTTTGGATGATTTAATTGTCATAATTATATATATTGTAATATCAGATTAAATGAAAAAAAACATCTTTAAAAAAATATTCATTAAGTTTTCTAAATTATTAGGTTTTGAAATTATTGATCAGAGTGAATTTAATTCTCCTACTTTGAATAAGGAATTAAATGAAGAACTCTCAAATATCAAAAAGTCGATAGTATTGCCTTTGGGTGAAGTTAAATTAACTAGAAAAATTCAAAGTTTAAGCATAATTTTTAGAACAAATACTAATATTGAAATTTGGGATCAAAATAAAAAAAGAGTATTTGAAAAACCTAAAATTGAGTATGTTTTAAGATGTTTAAATTCTGTAATTAAATCGATTAAAAAAACTAAGGAACTTAAGCCAGATACTTTGATAAAACTTCAAGTTATTGATGACAATTCAAGTGATGAAAATCTCAAAAAATTAAAAGACCTAATAAACACCCATGGTATAGACTGTGAAATTATTAATCACGATAAAAGCGAACATAAAGAAAAAATAGCAGCTGAAAATAATCAAGAAACGTTTGGAAATCTCTCAAGTTTATTAAAATGCTTCGAAATTGCAAAAAAAGATCAATCTGATCTCATATATTTTGTAGAGGATGATTATCTTCATTATGAGCATTCATTGGTTGATATGTTGAATACCTATGAAAGAGTAAGCTCTCAACATAAGGATGAAATTATAGTTTGTCCAAGCGATTATCCCTTTAATTATATGAATAATGAAAAAACAAATATATTAATTGGAAGTCAACAACATTGGCGAACGATCACAAAAATGCTTTGCACATTTATGATCTCAAAAAAAATGTTTCAAAAACATATAGAAAACTTTGACAAAACTTGCGAGAAAAGACACGAACCTTTTGAAAAATATTTAAATAAAATTTTAGAGAGTGAAATTGGTATTTCACCTATTAAATCATTAGCGATACATATGACTAACGTTAATTCAAGTTACGGTTTATCCCCATTTATAGATATAAAAAAACTTTGGGAAAAAAATAAAATTGACCAATGACTGTAAAAGCTCCGAATTTTAAGTTAATTAGTACCTCTAATGAAGTTGTAGAATTAAACAAAATTAAATCAAAACTTATTGTTTTATATTTTTATCCAAAAGATGATACCCCTGGGTGTACGTTAGAAACAATGGATTTCAATAATCTTATAAGTAAATTTTCAAAAAATAATTGCAGTGTGTTTGGGGTATCAAAAGATAGTTTGGAAAGTCATAAAAAATTTAAAAAAAAATATAAAATTAAATTTGATTTACTTTCTGATGAAAAAAAAATTGCAATAAAAGCATACAAAGTTTGGGGAAAAAAGCAATTTATGGGTAAAGAATTTATGGGATTAATAAGAAGTAGTTTCTTGATCAAAAACAAAAAGATTATTAAGGAATGGAGATCTGTCCGAGTAAAAAATCATGCTCAAGAAGTTTTGAATTACATTACAAATAAATAAAAAAGGCCTCCTATTTCTAGGAGGCCTTTTAATCGTCTAACCAAGAGGGAGAGATGATTAATCTCTTATTGCGTAACCGATTACGCCTGTTTCCACGACGTCGGTTCCTTTTAGTTCAGCTTCTTTACTTAATCTTATACCAATTGTACTCTTCATAATTCCCCATACTGCTAGGGCAACTATAAACACAAATACGTTGATTGAGATTACGCCTAAAAACTGAGCTCCAAAAGTTGTGTCTGGATTTGTTATTGGAACTGCTAATGTGCCCCAAATACCTGCGAACAAGTGTGCAGGAACTGCGCCAACTACATCGTCAATTTTTAGAGCAAAAAGTAATTTTGTTCCGTAAACAACTATTACACCCCCGACTGCACCAATTAAAATTGCTGCAAGTGGTGATGGCATTAATGGTTCTGCTGTAATTGCAACTAGACCACCAATACATCCATTTAACATTTGAATTACATCTGTTTTACCAAACGCTAATCTTGTAACAGTAGCAGCAGCCATTACACCGCCAGCTCCAGCTAAAAATGTATTCATAAAGATTGTTGAAACAGCGATTGCATCATCAGCAGTACCCATAGCTAATTGAGAACCACCATTAAATCCAAACCAACCCAGCCATAAAATAAATATACCAACTGTGATTAATGGAATTGATGAAGCAGCAAATGGTTTCATTGGAGCAGGTGCACCAGATTTTGTAAATCTACCTAATCTTGGACCTAATAATAACGCCCCGGCTAAAGCAGCTGCACCACCTGTTGAGTGAACTAATGTTGAACCTGCAAAATCTGAGAATCCAGCAGCTGCTAACCAGCCACCACCCCATTGCCAACCCATTACGATTGGATAGATGATTCCAGATAAAATTGCTGCGAACAAAAAGAAAGGCCATAGTTTGATTCTTTCAGCTAATGTTCCTGAAACAATCGAAACTGTTGTTGCGCAAAATACCATTTGGAAATACCAATCTGATCCGTCCGAATAACCAGTATCTACTTTACTAGCATCTGACCATGGTAAAAAACTACCAATATAACCGCCTTCTGGTATTCCATATGCTAAATTATAACCAAATAACCAGAACATCATTCCGGCTATAGAAAATAATCCAATATTTTTTGCACAAATTACAGATACACTTTTAGATGTTACACTTCCTGCTTCTAACATTGCAAAACCTGCAGCCATAAACATGACTAAAAATCCACAAACTAGAAAAAGGAAAGTATTAAAAATGAATCCTACTTCTGCTGAAACAGTTGAATCCGCATAACCAGTACTTGTCATGCTTAGCAAGAAAAATAAGCTTACTGCGGGACCAACTAATTTCCTTAAATGTTTTTTCATAAATTTTCTCCCTTGTTAAAAAGGCACACTATAAATTTGGGTAATAAAAACTAATGTTTATTGGATAATATAGATATGCATATTTTGCATATAGAAACAGCCTTTATTAACTTTTATATCAATAAAGGCTGTTCAGAGGAAATATTTATTTGTTGAATATTTCTTTAAGTGCTTTTGCAGGTAAAAACTTGACTTTTTGAGATGCAGCAATTTGGATTTGTTCTCCAGTTCTTGGGTTTCTTCCAATTCTAGCTTTTCTCTTAGCAACTTTGTATGTTCCAAAACCTGCGATTTTCACTGAGTCATCATTTTTCAACGCATCTAATATTGTGTTTGTGATGGTATCAAAAGTTCGCTCAGCATCAGCTTTACTTTGGTTTAAAGAACCTGCCAATTTAGCAACTAATTGTTTTTTGTTCATTTTAGCTCCGGTTTTAAAGGTTAATTAACATAGTTTACAAAATGCCTTTAAAATCAAGCTTTTTTTTAGTGTTTAATTTGGTTTTTAACACAAGATATTGTGTATAAATAAACCTTGTTTTTATTGGTTTTTTGATGCTCTTTAATATATGAGTTAAAAAAGGCCTAAATCTCTTAGGTCATTCATAGTTGCAAAAAACATTAAAGATAAAAGCAAAAACATTCCGATTCGAAAAAAACCTTCCTGTGTTTTTTGGCTTAATGGCCTACCTAAAACTTTTTCAAAACCGTAAAACATTAAATGACCCCCATCTAATAATGGTATTGGGAATAAATTAATTAAACCTAAACTTATGGATATATAAGCCATCATACTTAAAAATGGTAATATCCCAAATTCAGCAACTTGGCCTGAAATTTTTGCTATTCTAATAGGACCACCTAATTGAGAACTATCCCCTGAACCCGCAATTATAGATCCTAAGTATTTTAACGTTGAGGTGGTTACAAAATATACCTCAGAAACTGAGTAATAAATTGCTTTTGCTGGACCCAGTTTTTTATGATTGATAGTATTTTGATATGGAATAATTTTAATTCCAACTGTTCTTTTTTTAATTTTATTACCAAGATTATCTTCCCCATCTAAGGTCTGAGGTTTTACTTTTATTAAAATCTCTTTATCATACCTTGAAACTTTAAAGTCTATAAATTCTGCAGTGGACATTGTTATGAATTTTGAAACATCCAAAATACTTTTTACTTCGTTTTTATCAATTGATAGAATTACATCATTTTTCTCCAATCCAGCAACATAGGCAGGACTTTCTTTAGTTACTTCACTTATCATTGGTGGGGTAAAGTCTTTACCAACAAAAACGTTGATCATGAAAAATATAAGTATTGCTAACAAAAAGTTGGCAATTGGACCTGCAGCAACTATTATAGCTCTTTGATATAGAGGTTTTAAAACAAAAAGTTTTTGCCTTTCTTTTTCATCATACTTTTTAATTAATTCCTCTTGGTCAGCTTGAGAAAAAACATTTCTATCACCAAAAAATTTTACGTAACCACCTAGTGGTATCCAACATATCTTCCATCTTGTACCGGAGCTATCATTCCAACCAAATATTTCCTTTCCAAATCCAATTGAAAAATCAGTAACCTTAACGCCATATTTTTTTGCAAAATAATAATGTCCATATTCGTGAATAAAAACAACAACAAGAATAAGAATTAAAAATGGTAATATAAAATTAAACATAAAATTAATAATACTGATTTTACTTTATTTTCCAAGATATCATTGGTCCTAGTGTTGCGGCAATAAATGACCAAAAAAGTAAATTTTGAACTAAAAACGATGGAAAAAATTCAGTAGGTGCTATAATTCCAACCAACAAACTTTTTGAAAAGTCTGGTGTTGGAAATAATAAAAATCCCAAAATCAAACCTAAAACAATTGAAATATACGCTGTTTTTTCATTAAATTTTTTATCGTAAAAACTATAAAAAACTGTGAGTACAAACGCACAACAAAATAAATCAGCTAATAAAAATAAATACAAAATGTCATATCCTTTAGATGCAATTATAAAAGAGATAAAAGATAAAAATAAGATAATATATTTTGATAAATTTAAATAATTTATCTTTTTATTAAATTTAAATGTTGCTTTACCGTCAACAACTATTAGACTTGATATTGCATTTACTAAAGTATCAACAGTAGAAATTGTTAAAGCTAAACCTAATACAATTACTAATAGTGATAACAATTCTTTTTGCTCTTTGAGCAATAACATAAAAAATCCAAGATCAGGCCTGGTAGTTGGATCTAATGAAAAGGCAACCATTCCTGTAAAACCCATATAAAAAACTACAGGTATAATTATAAAAAAAGATATAACTAAACTTTTTCTTAAAGTTTCAGAATTTTTTGCTGCATATACTCTTTGCCAATTACCTTGATGAAATAAATTGGTTGCAGCAACTGCAATAAAAAAAGTTAAACCTGCAGTATAATTAGGAATGTATGAAGAACTTAAAAGCTGAGGATTTTTTTTATTTATAAATTCAAAGGAAAATTCAGATCCAGTAAAAGTTTTTATGTAAAATAAGGAAATTAATAAAAGGGCTCCTATGACGATCATTTGAATATTATCAGTAAATATAGAGGCTCTTAAACCTCCATATAAAGTATAAGCAAGTGTGGATAATAAGACAATTAAAGCAGTTATCCAAAGCTTAGTACCTGAAATGTAATTTATTAAAATAGCAACTGCTGTTACTTCAGCACACAAAAAAATGAACATATAAAAAATTGTCATCAATAAGATAAGTTTGAATAAGCTTTTTTCAAACTTCTTACGCATAAATTCAATTAAAGAAGAACCTTTAGGAAATTCTTTTCTAATTTTTTTTCCAAGATAAATTAAAAAAAACATTGGAAAAGCTGTTCCAAGGGAATATCCAATAACAGCTCCTATTCCTCCCCAAGTAGCTGCCGAAGCTGGACCAAATAAAATCCATGCACCTAGCGCTGAGGCTGTTAAACTTGTTGTTAAAGAAAATAATTCAACATTTCTGTTTGCATTTAAATAATTATTAAGTCCTTGATGTTTTTTTGAATTACATAAGCCCAAAAAAACAAACATTAGACTTATCACAACAACAAGTGTTAGTGATGAAGTTTGAGTTAAAAAATAAGTTTTATCCAATGTTTTCCCTTTCTGAATTACCGGACAGGTTCTATGGGTATAATCTCAGTCTTTAAAGACACCCCATTTTTTAATTATAGTTGAAAAATAAAATTTCGCCAGTTAAAATAAGTAATGCCAACATACACAGTCATCACATCAAACCTTGAATTAGACGAGAGTAAAAAAAAGTCAATCGCCGAGGGTATAACAAAGATTCACAGCAAAACTACTGGAGCAAATACATATTTTGCACAAGTCATTTTTAATGAAACTAAAAAGAATAGTCATTTTATGGGGGGCAAAGTTATTAAGGATGAACAAATTTATCTTAATGGCCAAATAAGAGCAGGACGTTCTAAAGAGGTCAAAGACGATCTTATTGATCAATTAAAAAAGTTATTAGCCAAAGAAGCAAAATTAGATCAATCAAATGTTTGGGTTTATATTGTTGATTTAGAACCATCCCAAATGGTTGAATACGGAGAGGTGCTGCCTGTATCAGGTCAAGAAAAGATATGGTTCGAAAATCTACCAGATAAACTGAAGAAAAAATTAAAATCTTTGGAAAGTTAGTTTAAAAACAAACTAAATGCTCAATATGAATTGGTCTTTTTATTCCGAACTTTTCGTTTATCTCATGTTGATGAACATGATGAGAGTGTACAAAAACAGGTAAAATAAAATTTTTGTCAGTTTTTAAGGAGTAAATAAAATTTGTACCTCTAAATTTTTTATCAACTACATCAAATTTTAAATTACTTTTATCGTCATGGTGTAAATCTTCCGGTTGTAATAACAATTTAACTGTGGATCCAATTTTGAAAGGCTTCGAAAAGTTTCCAGTAATAGTCCCTAGTTCCTCGTTTTCTAAACTTTTAGGACTTGTAACTTTTGCTGGTACCAAAACTCCCCTATTCAAAAATTTTACCACCTCAATTGAATTGGGTATATGATAAACATTATAAGGAGTATCAAATTGTTTCAATTTTTGATCCAATAATATTCCACATATGTCCGCTAAATAAAAAGCTTCATAGGAGTCGTGAGTAACAATAATAGTTGTAATCTTTAAATCTTTAATAATTTTTTTAAGTTTAGTTTGAATTTCTTCCTTAAAATTTTGATCAATATTAGACAATGGTTCATCTAATAAAAGCAAATCAGGTTCAGCACATAAAGATCTTGCTAATGATGCTCTTTGAGCTTCACCTGCACTTATTTGGTGGGGGTATTTATCTAAAACATGATCAATATTTAAAAACTTTGTAATTTCTTCAACATGGATTTTTTTGGGACCTGATTTTGTTATTCCTAAAATTATATTTTTATAAATTGAATGATGTGGGAAAAGACTGTTTTCTTGAAATGATAAAGCAATTTTTCTTTTTTCTGGTTCCAAATGTTGATTAGCTGATGAGATAATCTTATCCTTTAAAATGATTTTACCATTTTCCAATTTTTCTAAACCAGCAATTGTTCTTAGGATTGTAGTTTTGCCTATTCCTGATGGTCCTAACAAACAAACAATGTCTCCTTCATTTTTAATCTCGATTGATAAGTTCTTTATCTTGTCTTTACCACCCGCTTTAAAAGTTGCACTTTTTATTTCAAAAAAATTACTCATCATTGTCTCTTAAGATATATTTTGAACTAAGTAAAATAAAGAAACTTGCGATTAAAATCAAAAATAAAGATGGTGCAGCAGCTGCCTCTAAAAGGTCCTCGGATGCGTAAATATAAGCAGTTGTTGCAAAAGTCTCAAAATTGAAAGGTCTTAATATTAAAGTAATTGGAAGCTCCCTAATAATTTCTAGTGAAATTAAAATCCCGACGAATAGAATTGAATTTTTAAGATACGGAACATGAATTTTTACAAAGGTTTTTAGTTTTGTATAACCTAGTAAATATGCATTTTCATCAACAGAAATATTAATTTTCTCATACCCTGATTTTATTCCATTACATGCTAATGAATAAAATCTTATGAAATAGACAATGATAAGTCCTAAAATAGAACCAAAGAAAATTTTCTTAATTGATGAAAAACCCATAGTTTTTACTATAGTATCATCGAACCATGCTATGAATGTAATAAAAGCAACTGCTAAAATAACACCAGGTATTGCATAACCAGAAATTGATAGAGTTGTTAAGCTATTTAAAAATTTGCTCTTAGAAACTCTATTTCCATAATTTGAGATAAAAGACAGGATTATCAAAGTAAAAAACGATAAGATGACCAAGTATAGCGTATTCCATAAAAGTTCGTAGATCTTTAATTCGAGCAAATTGTTTGAAAACTTTAGTGTCCAATAAAGCATTTGACCAAATGGAAACAAAAAACTTACGAGGAAAATAGAAAAACAGAAGGTAAATGCTAGTATTGCTTTGCCCCCAGAAAGATCCTGTTTTTCCTTCTTCTTAAAGCCACCTTTCATATTGGAGTGAAATTTTGCTTTTTTTCTAGATATTTTTTCTAAAAAAAACAGAGCAAAAATAAATAATAATAAGAAAAATGAAATTTGATTTGCAAATGCAAGATCGTCAAAGGTGATCCATGAATTATAAATTCCTGTTGTTAAAGTATTTATTGAGAAAAATTCAACAGCTCCAAACTCTGCTAAAGTTTCCATCGCTACTAATGATAAACCCGCAATAATTGCTGGTCTTGCAGATGGCAAAATTATTCTTAAAAATACCTTTAATTTTGAAAAACCTAAATTTCTTCCTAAATCTATAAGATTTTGAGACTGATATAAAAATGAAGCTCTGGCTAAAATATAAACGTAGGCAAATAAAGAAAAGGACAATGATAAAATTGCTCCAAACATGTTGTTAAATTTAGGTATATGTTTGTTGTAATTCCCCTCCCCAAATAAATTTACCAAAATTGTAAAAGCTGTTCCGTAGTTGTCAAAAAAAGCAAAAATTGAGTAAGCAAATATGTAGGGTGGCACAGCAAAAGATAGTATTAATGCCCATTTAAAAAAATTGCTTCCTGGAAAGTTAAAAAATGAGACTAAATAAGCAGAGCCGGTGCCCATTAAAAAAGTCAAAATTAAAACTCCAAATAATAAAACAACTGAATTAAATATGTATTCAAAAAGAAATGTATCTTTAAGTATTTGGTAATAATTACTTGTTTCCTCAAAAAAACTCAGTGAAACAGTTAAGATAGGTATAATTACAACAAATGAGATTAAGAACGAACTAAGATACCAAAAATTAAATCTATTCATATTATAATCCGCCTTATAATCATGAAAATAAATATACCCATGAAAAGGAGATCTTAATCACGGGCATATTTTCAAAGAATTATCTAAAAATCAAAAACCTTTAGGATGTGCGGAACCTCCTGTTCATTGATATCAGATAAATTTCTTTTATTTATTCTTTCATTGATCTTTTTACACTCTGAGACACACGGAGAGCATCCCTCAGAAGATTTATTTAAATCAATTTCAGAAATAAATTCTTTTTTATCTTTCATGTTATTTCCAACCAGCGGCTGTCATTACTTCTAATGCATCAGCTTGTTTAGCACCATAACTAGATACTTTTGTTTTTAGATCTTGTTTAAAATCTAAACCAATATTGTTAACTACTAATGGATTTGCTGAAACGCCACCAATCATTGGGAATTCAAATGTATTATTAACAAAGTGTTCTTGGGATTCTGGTGTTAATAAAAATTCCACAAGTTTGATTGCGTTATCTTTGTTTGGAGCACCTTTAACTAAAGCAGCGCAGCTTATGTTCATGTGCGTCCCTCTATCATTTTGATTAGGGAAAAACGCTTTAACTTTTTTCGCTGCTGCTAGTTGCTCAGCACCTTTTTTTCCAGATAACATCAAAGCTAAATAATAGGTGTTTGCTACAGCGATATCTGCTTCACCTGCTGCAACTGCCATTATTTGTGCTCTGTCATTTCCTTTTGGTGATCTTGCCATGTTAGATACAACCCCTTTAGCCCATTCAGCTGTTGCTGCTTTTCCATTGTTTTTAACCAATGAAGCAACTAAAGATTTGTTGTAAATGTTGTTTGATGCCCTTATTACCAATCTACCTTTCCATTTCGGATCAGCTAAACTTTCATAAGTTAGACCAGCTAGTTCTGCACCACTTACTCTTTCTGGAGCGTAATAAACTATTCTCGCTCTTTTAGCGATGCCAGTCCAGTGCGAAGTTCTGAAGTTCGAAGGCACTGCCGCTTTAATTGCTGCAGAAGTTAAACCACCTTGTGTCATTCCTTTTGCCTTAAATACTCCACATCTTCCAGCGTCAGCAGTAATGTAAAGATCAGCAGATGAGTCTGCTCCCTCTTCTATCATTCTTTTTTCTAAAGCACCCGCTTTGCCGTTGATTAAATTTACTTTGATACCAGTTTTAGCTGTAAACTTATTGTAAAGTTCGGCATCTGCTTTGTAGTGTCTTGCGTTAAATACATTAACTTCCGCAGCAGTTGTAAAACCAGCTATTAAAGTAAATAGTATTGTTAGTATACTTACTTTTTTCATTATTATTTCCTTCCTCCGCACTATTGATAATGAGAATTATTCTCATTGATAATGATTATCAATCGCATATAATAACGCAGGGGTCAAGGAAATATTAAAATTTCCACTCTGATATTTTGCTGTATAGAAAGTTTCTGAAAGCTTGAACTCTGGCTACATTTTTTAAAGATTGAGGGTACACAAAGTGTGCCTCGGTTATAGGTCCTTCAATTTTTGGCAATACCTTTACAATATTTGGTTGGTTGACTGTAATATAATCCGGCAAAGCGGCTAATCCTACTCCACTTTGAACCGCCAAAAGTAAACCGTAAACACTGTTTACTTTCATGACTGTTTTTCTTTTTTTAGCTACATCTTTTAATCCAAGTTTAAGAGCCCAATCTGGATTAAATACAGGTGAAGGGGCACCTCTCCCAAAAGAAATAAATTTATGATTATTCAGGTCATTTACACTCTTTGGATACCCATTTTTTTCAAGATATTTAGGTGAACCATAAATATGGTAATTAATATCAATCAGTTTTTTCTGAATATAATTCAATTGTTTAGGTCTACGCATAAAAATCCCTATATCGGCTTGTCTTGTACTCAAATCTAATTCTTTATCATCAAAAATTAATTCAACTTCTATCTCAGGATTTAACTGCATAAACTCCTGAATTCTTGGAGTTAACCAAGTTGTGCCAAAACTTACAACAGTAGTTACAGTAAGTTTTCCTGATGGTTTATTTTTTTTGTCTCCAAGTGAAGTTTCCACCTCTTTTAATTTACTTATAACTTCATGCGCTGTTTTAAAAACATATTCACCATTTTCTGTTAAGGTCAAACCTCTTGCATGTCTTTCAAATAATTTTACTTTTAAATCCTCTTCTAATGACTGAATTTGACGGCTTATGGCGGATTGACTTAGGTTAAGGTTGACTGTGGCGCTGGTAAAACTTCCAGCTTCCGCAACTGCATGGAAAATTTTAAGTTTATCCCAATCCATTATTTATTAAGATTTATTATATATCTACCCGAAGTTTTACCTTCTAGCATTTTTGGATATTCTTCCAAAAGTTGGTTTAAATTTATTTCTTTAATTGATTTATCTAACAAATCAAAATCAACAAGCTTATGCATTTCTCCCCATAAAAAGTTTCTTCTCTTAATTGATACACTCACAGAATCAATACCCCAAAGTTTAACACCTCTAATGATAAAAGGCATTACAGTAGTATTTAACTTTATGCTTGAAGCATTTCCACAAGCAGCAACGATACCACTCGGTTTTATGTGAGTAAGTATATTTGCTAAAATATTTCCCCCAACCGTATCTACTGCTCCATCATATAAACCTTTATCTAATGGTCTTGCGTCTTTATCTAAATCGCCTGATTTAATTATATTTTTTGCACCTAATGATTTCAAATATTCCTCGTTTGGTTTTGTGGTTGCAGCAGTAACATTGCAACCAAGTTTGCTTAAAATCATAACTGCTATACTTCCAACTCCTCCTGAGGCACCAGTTACAATCACATCATTTACTTTCTCACCTAATAGCAAAACTTCTCTAGTTTGTTTTGTAGTAAAAGCACACTGAATTGCTGTTAATCCTGCTGTGCCTAACATCATTGCTTGTCTAGAGGAAATTTCTTTTGGTTTTTTTACTAAAAAGTTTGCATCTACTTTAGCATACTGAGAATAACCACCATAAAATATTTCACCTACTCTCCAGCCAGTTTGAATAATTTCATCACCTTCCTTAAATTTATCGCTTTTGCTTTCAACGACTGTCCCTGCAAAATCTATACCCGGAATATGTGGAAACTCTTTAACTAATCGTGCACCATTTTTAAGTATCAATGCGTCTTTGAAATTTAAAGTTGAGTAATCTACCTTTACTAAAACGTCCCCATGCTTTAAAAAAGATTTATCAATTTTTTTTATTTCTCTTGTAAACTTTTCCCCTTCATGGTTTATGACCAATGCATTAAAATTATCAGACATCCTTAGCAGTAAATATTATTTCGCAATGAATCGCAAATACCTATTTTGATAGCTTAAGTCGTCTTTAAACTGACCTAAATAAAAATTTGTAACAGTTGTTGCTTGTTCTTTCTTAATTCCTCTCATCGTCATACAATGGTGGGTTGAATCTATCGTTACCGCAACGCCTTTTGCATCTAAACTTTCCATCAATGTTTTTGCTATTTGGACCGTTAGTCTTTCTTGAGTTTGCAATCTTTTTGAAAAAATCTCTACAACTCTGGCAATTTTACTCAATCCAACTACTCTCTGGTTTGGAATGTAAGCTACATGAGCTTTGCCAATTATTGGAGCCATGTGATGTTCACAATGACTTTGTATAGATATGTTTTTTTGAACGACCATGTCACTGTAACCTTCTACATCTCCAAAAGTTTTTTCTAATACAAGATTTGGATCCTCCGAATATCCCTTAAAATATTCTTTAAATGCTTTAACTACTCTTTTAGGAGTTTCTAATAAACCCTCTCTGTTTGGGTCTTCACCCATCCATTCTAGAATTGTTTTGATAGCTTCTTCAGCCTCTTTATCACTAATTTTTGAGCTAGATTGTTGATTTTGAATATCTTTAACAATTTTCATAAAGATCTTATACCTATTAATTACGTTTTTTAAAATATTTATTATAGTATTTAATATGATAAATAATTAGGGAATATATGTTTAAAAAAAGAGAAAGTGTCACAGAGATTGAGGAGGGAAGGTTCTTGTCACCAAAATTTGATAACGATGGTTTAATTCCAGTTGTTACTACATGCATAAATACTAAGGAAATATTAATGCTTGGTTATATGAATGTCGAAGCATTTAAAAAAACCATTGAAACTAAGGAAGCACATTATTGGAGCCGATCAAGAAAGCAAGTTTGGCACAAAGGTAAAACGAGTGGTTTTATTCAAAAAATAAAAGAAATAAGAATTGATGATGACCAAGACGCAGTGTGGCTAAGTGTTGATATAGGAAATGGTTCCAGTTGCCATGTTGGATACAGATCTTGTTTTTATAGATCTATTCCTCTTGGAAAAATTGAAAATGCAAGAAAAATTGAAATGAAGTTTGAGGAGAAAGAAAAAAAATTTGACCCTGAAAAAGTTTACAAAGATCAACCCAATCCTACAAAAATTTAATGACTGATTTTACTAATGATGAGCTAGAAGTTTTAAGGCCTTTCGGTCCAACTATTGCTAAAGTAAAAATGCCCCAAGATTTAATTGATAAACTTAACAAGTATGCTGAAAGTGTATTGAGTGACCAAAATAAACAGGATAAGTTGAATTATGGTAATAAGCTTGCTGGTAATGTTAAACAAGAATTTATTATTGAAAAAGATGTTATGGAAAAAATTGGATGGGGAAAGTTTTTAGCTGAAGGGGTTAGAGAATGGGTGTTTAAAACTAATAAGAGGAAAATTACACAATTCAAAATAATAAACAGTTGGATTGTAAGGCAATTTAAGAATGAATATAATCCATCTCACTGGCATTCAGGTCACGTCTCGGGTGTGGGATATTTAAAAGTTCCAAAGAATTTAGGAGAAACAAGTCAAAATAATAAGATAATGAATAATAATGGTAAGCTTGAAATGGTCCATGGCTCAAAAGCTTTTTTATGCAAACCAACTTTTAGAGTGACACCTCGAGTAGGAGATTTTTATTTTTTTCCACATTATCTAATGCATGCTGTTTATCCTTTTTCTCAAAGTGATGATGAAAGACGATCAGTTTCATTTAATGCTACAGTAGATCAATCTTTATTCAATGAATAAAAAACAAAAAAATGTTTTAGGTGGAGATTTGGAATTATGTTCATCTAATCCTATAACAG
>CACFJR010000003.1 GCA_902566755.1 uncultured Pelagibacteraceae bacterium | reverse complement strand
CAAATTCTGAATATGAAGCGTTAAGAAAGTTAAAAAATTTATCAAAAAAAAATACTATATTTTCTAATTTTATAGGAATGGGTTATTACGGTACCTATACTCCAAACGTTATTATCAGAAATATTCTAGAAAATCCGGGATGGTACACTTCTTATACACCTTACCAACCAGAAGTCGCTCAAGGAAGATTAGAAATGTTACTTAATTTTCAACAAATGATTGTTGATTTTACAGGTATGGATATTGCTAATGCATCACTACTTGATGAAGGAACAGCTGCAGCGGAAGCTATGGGTTTAAGTTACAGACTTGATAAAAAAGATTCAAAAACAGTTTTTATTTCAGAAAATTGTCATCCACAAACAATTGAAGTCGTAAAGACTAGAGCTGAACCGTTAGGTTTAAAAGTTGTTGTTGGAAGCGAGGATAAAGTAATCGATGAAACATCTGATTTAGTTTGTGGTATTATTCAGTATCCAGGAACTTTGGGTGATATTAAGGATCCAAGTGAATATATTAGTAAAATTCATAAAAAAAATGGTAAAGCGATACTTGTTTGTGACTTATTAGCTTTAGCTTTATTAAAAACTCCTGCAGAATTAGGTGCCGATATAGCAGTAGGGAGCTCACAAAGATTTGGAATTCCCATGGGTTACGGTGGACCACATGCAGCTTTTTTTGCAACAAAAGATGAATTTAAAAGATCAATGCCAGGAAGAATCATTGGAGTTTCAGTTGATAGACACGGAAATAAAGCTTATAGACTTTCGCTTCAAACAAGAGAGCAACATATACGAAGAGATAAGGCGACAAGTAACATTTGTACAGCCCAAGCTTTATTGGCAATAGTTTCAGCAGCCTATGCAGTATATCACGGTCCTAAAGGAATTAAAAATATTTCGGAAAGAGTTTCTCAACTTACAAAGAACTTTGCAGATAAAATAAAACAATCTGGATACAAATTATATTCAGATTCATTCTTTGATACTGTCACAGTTTATACAAATGAAAAGACTGAGCAAATTTTCAAAAATGCGCTTGATCAAAAGATAAATGTAAGAAAAGTAAACTCAGAAATGATTGCAGTCTCTTTTGATGAGAGAAAAAATGTATATAGAGCAAATCAGCTATTGAAAATATTTAATTCTACTGAGTCAATTAAGGACAACCCTACGAGAAGTTTACCAAATCTACCAAAAAATCTTCTAAGAACATCGAAATATTTAGAGCATCCTGTGTTTAATACTTATCACTCAGAAACTGAAATGCTTAGATATTTAAAAAGATTAGAGGATAAAGATATTGCTCTTAATAGATCAATGATTGCACTTGGATCTTGTACAATGAAACTTAATGCTGTAGCAGAAATGATACCAATTAGTTGGAGAGAATTTGCAGAGCCACATCCTTTTGCTCCTGTAGAACAAATGGAAGGATATAGAAAATTATTCACAGATTTAAAAAATTGGTTGAGATCAATTACAGGTTTCTCTGGTGTTTCATTACAACCTAATGCTGGAGCCCAAGGTGAATACGCTGGCTTAATGGTTATAAGAAAATATCATATCGATAGAGGAGAAAGTAATAGAAATGTATGTCTTATTCCAAGTTCAGCTCATGGAACAAATCCCGCTAGTGCACAAATGGTAGGAATGAAAGTTGTTGTCGTTAATTGCGATAAAGAGGGTAATGTTGACATCGAAGATCTAAAAAAGAAAGCGGAGCTTAATTCAGAAAATCTTGGAGCATTAATGGTAACTTATCCATCTACTCATGGTGTCTTTGAAGAAAAAATTTCTGATATCTGTAAAATTATTCATGATAACGGTGGCCAAGTTTATATGGATGGTGCAAATTTAAATGCATTGGTTGGTATAGCTAAACCCGGTAATTTTGGACCAGATGTCTGTCACATAAATTTACATAAAACTTTTTGTATACCTCATGGAGGAGGAGGCCCAGGTATGGGACCAATCGCATGTAAAAAACATTTAGAAGTTTTTTTACCAAGTCACCCAATTGTAAAGGATTGTGGTCCAGTTTCAGGAATTGGATCTGTCTCAGCAGCTCCTTGGGGAAGCTCTAGTATTTTATCTATTTCTTGGATGTACATTAAAATGATGGGCTCAGAAGGTCTTAAATTGGCTACTCAAAATGCAATCCTTAATGCAAATTACTTAGCTTACAAACTTAAAAATCATTTCCCAATTTTGTATACGGGTAAAAATGGAAATATTGCTCACGAATGTATTATCGACATAAGACCTATCAAAGCTGAAACAGGTATAACAGAAGAAGATATTGCAAAAAGAATGATTGATTTTGGATTTCACGCGCCGACAATGTCTTGGCCTGTAGCTGGTACAATGATGATAGAGCCAACTGAAAGTGAAAGCTTAACGGAAATAGATAAATTTTGTGAAACCTTAATTAAGATTAAAGAGGAAATAGAAAAGATCAAGTCTGGAGAATTTGATAAAGTAGATAACCCAATTAAAAATGCACCACATACTGATCTTGAACTATCTTCTGATGAATGGAAACATAAGTATTCAAGAGAAGAAGCAGCTTATCCATCTAAACATTTAAAAACTAATAAATTTTGGCCTCCAGTTGCCAGAGTTGATAATGTATATGGAGATAAGAATATTTTTTGTACATGCCCAAGTATTGATGAATTCAAAGAAGACGCAGCTTAAAATTTGATGAAAATTGCTGTAATTGGATCAGGAATTTCAGGATTAAGTGCAGCATATTTTCTATCAAAAAAACACAAAGTTGATCTTTTCGAAAAAGAAGATCGTTTTGGTGGTCACTCACACACTTTAGATATTTTAACAGACAATCAAAGTAAAAAAAAAATCCGTGCAGACATTGGATTTATTGTTTTTAACAAACAAACTTATCCAAACTTAATTAACTTTTTCGATGAAATCGGGGTAGAGATAGAAAAAAGCAATATGAGTTTATCATTTTTAGTAAAAGAGAAAAATTTAGAATATAGCGGGAAAGGAGTCCGAGGGATATTTTCTTATAAAAAAAATTTATTAAATATTAGTTTTATAAAAATGTTTTATGAGATCATAAAGTTTTATAATAAGAGTTCTAAACTAGATGTTATAGATGAAAATTTAAATCTTGGAACATTTCTTCAAAAAGAAAAAATGTCAGATTTTTTTATCAATTATCATATTTTACCTATGGTGTCAGCCATATGGTCAATGCCACCTGATAATGCAAAAAATATGCCTATTAGGTTTTTTTTAAAATTTTTTCAAAATCATGGCTTGTTTAAGTTTAAAGATAGACCTCAATGGTACACTGTGAAAAATAGAAGCATTGAATATGTTAACAAAGTGATAAAAAAAATTAGTGGGGAGCATTTTAAAAATTATAAAATTAATAAAGTTACAAGATCAGATAATGCTGCACGCGTTTTTTATGGAGGGGAAAGTGAATATTTTGAGTATGATAAAGTCGTAATTGCAACCCACGCAGACCAAGCTTTATCTATAATCGATGAACCTTCTAATGATGAAAAAGATATATTAAGTAATTTTAAGTATAAGAAAAACTTAGCTGTAATTCACACTGATGAAAATGCAATGCCCCAAAAAAAAATAAATTGGAGTGCGTGGAATACTTTTGTATCAGAAAATAATGATAGTTCAGTTACCTACTGGTTAAATTTATTACAGAATTTAGACATAGAAAAAAATATCTTTTTAACTTTAAATCCTCATTTCAATATTGATGAAAAACTCGTGATTGATAAAATTCAATTTAGTCATCCATATTATGATCATGACACTTTAAAAAATCAAAAAAAATTAGATTTATTGCAAAACAAACAAAATATATTGTTCTGTGGAAGTTATCATGGCTATGGTTTTCATGAAGACGGTATTAAATCAACATTAAATATGCTTAAATTCATTAATGATTGAGAATTCATTTATATATACGGGCGAAGTCATTCATAAAAGATTCAAACCAAAAGAACATTTTTTTAAATACAGTGTATTTTCTCTACTAATTGATCTTAGCGAAATAAGACTTATAAATAAAAAAATTCCATTTTTTTCTTACAATAAATTCAACGTTCTAAGTTTTTTTGATAAGGACCATGGCGAGAGGGATGGTTCTGATCTTGGAATTTGGGTAAGAAAAAAATTAAAAGAAAAAGGAATAACTTCAGAAGAAATTAAGATTAAAATTCTTTGTTACCCTAGAATTTTTGGATATGTTTTCAATCCTCTGAGTATTTTTTTCATTTATAATAAAATTGGTGAACCAATTTCAATTTTTTATGAAGTAAAAAATACATTTGGAGAACAACACACATATATATTCGAAATTAAACATCCAAACTCACAAATTAAGAATGATTGCAAAAAGAAGTTTTTCGTATCTCCCTTTATGGATCTTCAATCAAAATATTTCTTTAAAGTATTATTACCCAACGAAAAATTATCTGTCATTATTGATCAAAGAGATAAGGAGGGTAAGCTTCTGTTTGCATCCCAGGATGGAAACAGGCATGATTTAACCTTAAAAAACTTATTGTTTTGCTATCTAAAACACCCTTTAATGAGTTTTAAAGTCATATCAGCTATACATTTTGAAGCATTAAAATTGTGGATCAAAGGCGTTAAGTTGATCAAAAAAAATATTAAAATAAAAAATAATACGACCTTTGAAAACTAATGATAAATAAAATTTCAGATAAAATCGTCTTTTCTGGTTTAAAGTTAATAAAGTATGGCAGGCTAAATCTTACAACTTTCCAAAACAAAAAATTGCAGTTTGGAAACGATAGTAATTTAGAGGTAAGCATTAAAATCAATAACCCAGATTTTTCAAAAAATATAATTGCAAAAGGTAGTGTTGGTTTAGCAGAATCTTATATGAGAGGGGATTTTGAAACAGATGATTTATCTAAGTTAATTGAATTAAGCGCTAAGAATATAAAACTAGTTCATAAATTCTCTGGAATATTAGATTTAACATATTTAAATTATTTTAAAAAATTTGTTAATCGAAACACTAAAACAAAAAGTAAAGAACATATTTCAAAACACTATGATCTTGGAAATGAATTCTTCTCTTTATGGCTTGATGATACACTAACTTATTCAAGTGCAATTTTTGAAAATGAAAAATCAAATTTATACGAGGCACAAATAAATAAATATAAAAAACTTTCAAATCTACTTAAGCCAAAGTCAGGTGATAAGCTACTAGAAATTGGATGTGGCTGGGGAGGATTTGCAGAATATATCGGAAAAAACCACGATGTTAATCTTGATTGTATTACGATATCAAAAAAACAATATGAATTTGCCAAAAAACGTATTCATGACGCTGGCCTTAATGAAAAAATTAATATTCAAATGAAAGATTATAGAGATGTAAAACAAAAATATAATTCTATAGCCTCAATAGAGATGATAGAAGCCGTAGGTAAAGATTATCTAAAAAATTACTTTCAAACAATTAAGAAAAACTTGGTACCTGGCGGCAAAGCCGCAATTCAAGCAATCACAATAGACGATAATTTGTATAATAGATACAAAAGGAAAGAAGATTTTATTCAAAAATATATTTTTCCCGGAGGATTTCTACCATCTAAAAAGTCAATATTAGATTATGTAGAAAAAACTGGATTAAATTTTGATCAATGCAATTCTTATGGTTTACACTATAGCAATACGCTGAAAATTTGGAGAGATAAATTTTCAGAAAGATGGGGAGAAATTTCTGAACAAGGTTTTGATAATACATTTAAAAGGATGTGGAATTTCTATTTATCTTATTGCGAAGCAGGATTTAAATCTAAGAATATTGACTTAATCCAGTTTTCTTTAATAAATAAAGCATGATAAAAATGAAAATAGTAAATTCAATTTTGTTGATAATTACTTTAGCTTTAGTTACAAGCTGTTCTAATAATATGAAACCAGAGGATTTTAAAAATACAAAACCAACGCTTTTAATTGAAGAATATTTCGAGGGAAAAATCAAAGCTTGGGGAATTTTACAAGACCGAAATGGAAAAGTTACAAGACAGTTTAAAGCAGATTTAGTTGGATCCTTTAAAGAAAATGTCATCACTTTAGATGAAGATTTTTATTGGACTGATGGTGAAAAACAAAAGAGAACATGGAAAATAAAAAAAATTGATGATAACAATTATGTTGGGACTGCTCCAGATGTAGTTGGAGAAGCTACAGGTGTTCAATACGGATCAGCATTTAAATTTAAATACGACTTAATGGTGCCTTTTAAAAATAAAAATATTAAAGTTTCATTTGATGACTGGATATTCAAACAAGACGAAAAAGTTGCAATTAATCGTGCAACGCTTACTAAATTTGGATTTAAAGTTGGAGAACTTACTGTATTTTTTATGAGAGACTAATCTTTAATTCGCTTCATCCCTTTTTCAAGAATCTTAAAATATAAACCGTTTGGAATTACCTTAAGAACTTTCATAATTGTTGTGAAAGACTTAGGAAAATGAATTTCAAAACCTTTACTTTTTGTAAGTCCCTTAAACATTTGCTCTGCAGCAAACTCAGGTGATTTAATCATTGGCATTGGAAAATCATTTTGATCGGTCATAGGGGTTTTGATAAATCCAGGACTTACAAGAGATACTCTTACGTTACTTCTCTTGAGGTCAAAATATAAACTTTCAGCAAAACTAGATAAAGCTGATTTAGATGCACAATAAGCTCCCGCTGCAGGAAGACCTCTATAACCTGCTACAGAAGACACTATAGATATTTGACCCGCTTTTTTACTTTTATAATACTCATAAACTGCATTTATTGAATTTACTGTTCCAAAAAAATTTACTTCCATAATTTTTCTTACTTTTTCAAGATTTAATGTTTTTTCAGATTTTGGGTCATGAATCCCTGTGCAGAAAACAGAGATATCAACTTCTCCAAGCTTTTCTTTTACTTGCGAAAATACACTTTTACATTTTTCATTTTCGGTAACGTCTAGAGGAAAAGCAATAATATTCTCATTAGATTTAGATATTTCATCTAATAAATTTTCTCTTCTTGCGGAAATAGCAACTTTCCACCCCTCTTGAGCAAATTTTAGGGCTAAGGATTTTCCTATACCACTGCTAGCTCCTGTAATCCAAATTGTTTTATTATTCATATAAGATTGATGTATAGTATGATTATGCTTAAAAATAAATTTATATCTTTTCTTCTATTTGCAATAGTTACATATTCAGCGTCTTTTATCGGTAGTATAGCGACAATTTCTTTCAAAGAACCATGGTACTCAAGTTTAAATAAATCGTTTCTAACTCCACCAGATTGGGTCTTTGCTCCTGTATGGACTACATTATATTTGTTTATGACTATAGCAATATGGGCAGCGTGGCATAAAAATTATAAAAATATAAATCTTGTTTTAATTTATTTTATCCATCTATGCTTTAATACAACTTGGAGTATAGTTTTTTTTGTTTTTCACAATATTCTTTTTGCTCTTATAAATTTATTAATAATTATTTTTTTCATAATAGTTTTAATTTTAAAATATAAAGATATAAACAGAGTAAGTTATTATTTAATGATTCCTTATTTACTTTGGAGTTGTTATGCATTAATTCTAAATTTTAGTTTGTTAATATTAAATTAATATGGATGATGTTGTTATAGTTGGTGGTGGTATAATAGGAGCTGCAACAGCTTATTTCTTGTCAAAAGAGGGAAGAAAAGTAAAAGTTATTGAAAGAGATCCAACATATAGAACAGCATCTTTCCCTTTATCATTAGGCGGTTTCAGAAGACAGTTTTTTCAAACAGAAAATATTCTTTTGGGGAAATTTGCTAGAGAATTTATTTTTCAAATACCTGAACTTTTAAAAACAGAAAAAAATCCTAAACCTACTGCTAGCATGGTGCCTAACGGATATCTGCTTATGTTTGGAGCAGAACATGCTGAAGAACAATATAAAGCTCTTGAAAATCATAAAGCATGTGATGCGGGAACAAAAAATATAAAAGGTTCTGATCTAAAACAATACTTTCCTTACATAAACAATGAAGGCATTGAAACAGCAACTTTTACAGATAATAAAAGTGAAGGCTGGATTGATCCATTTATGTTTCATGGAGCACTCAAAAGTAAAGCAATCGAGCTAGGCGCTGAGTTTATAAAAGGTGAAGTAAAATCTTTATCAGAGATAAAGGCCAATACCATCGTATCAGCGGCTGGATGTTGGACAAAAGAATTATTGGAAGATATTCCAGTTGAGCCACAAAAACACACTGTCTTTAGAGTGAAGTGTCCCAAACATATTCCCGAGATGCCTTTGACTGGAGATTTAACTACCGGAGTTTATTGGCGACCAGAGGGGAAAGAGTATCTTGCAGGATCCCCCAAATCTGTTTTTCATGCAAAAGATCTTGAACCTGCGTGGGATGATTTTGAAGAATTAGTTTGGCCAGCTCTTGCTCAAAGAGTTCCGATATTTGAGGAATTAAAACTAACTGGTGGGTGGGCTGGTTATTATGATTGTAACAGATTAGACAATAATGCTGTAGTTGGTAAGCACCCAAAGTTTGACAATGTTTATTTAGCCACTGGATTTACAGGAAGAGGATTAATGCAAGCACCTGGAATCGGAAGAGCTTTGACAGAATTAATCACAACTGGAGCTTACCAATCTATTGATATTTCTAATATGGCAGTTGAAAGAGTTTTAGGAAAAAAAGCAAGGCCAGAACCATATGTTCTTTAATTTTTTTATTGTAAGGTAGCAATAATATGAAACTTAATATCGGTGGAATGGAAAAAAAAGAGGGTTGGAAGATAATGAATATTCAAGCTGGAGGCGAGGCAGGATTTAGCCCAAATAAGGATGAAATTGATTTTATAGGTGATATTACTGATCTGAGCCAATTTGATGATAACTCTATTGAAGAAATTTATGCAAGCCACATCATTGAACATGTGCCCATGAAGCAGGTAGAAGAAACATTAAAAGGGATTTATAGAGTGTTAAAAGATAATGGAAAATTTTATGTTTCTGTTCCTGATATGGATATTTTATGTCGACAATGGTTTACCATTAAAGGAAATAGTGCGAGAATGCATATACAGAGAATGATGTTTGGTGGACAAACAGATAAATATGATTTTCACTATTTTGGTTGGAATATGTTCTTTCTCAAAGGTTACCTTATCAGTGCAGGTTTTAAAAATATTGAAAGAGTAAAGACTTTTTCACTTTTTGATGACACCAGTAATTTTGAAGCAAATGGTGAGCCTATTAGTTTAAATGTAATTGCTTATAAATAAAAGTTACGTCCCACAAAACGTTTGATATTTTTCATCTCTTTTAGGTGGTGGAGACTGATATTTAGTTAAAACTTTTTGATTTGTGTACGGATTTTTCAGAACTTGAAGCAAATCATTAAATGGTGTCAGATCATTATTTTCAGCTGATTTTAAAACATTTTCAACGTTATGATTTCGAGGAATTATTACAGGATTATTTAGTCCCATTAGATTTTTGCTATCTTTGGTTAATCTTTTCAGCCATTTTATCTTCCAATTATCAAATTCTTCATTTTGAAAACTTTTTTTATCATTTATTTCATGGTCCATTAAAAATAAAAAAGTGTTTGTGTAGTCTAATTCTTGCTTTTTCATAATCTCTAATAATTCAAAAATAATTAAATTATCTTCCTTATCATCACCAATTAGGCCTAACTTACTTTTCATCATATTAAACCATTTTTCCTCATAAATTTTATCAAATTTATCGATAAGTTCTGTTGCCATTTTTAAAGCATCATCTTTTTTTGGGTTAATCAAAGTTAGTAAACATTCAGCAAACCTAGCCAAATTCCATTTGGTGATAGCTGGCTGATTTCCATATGCATATCTTCCCATATGATCAATAGAACTGAAACAAGTGCCTAGATTATAACTATCCATAAAGGCACACGGACCATAATCTATGGTTTCACCTGAAATCGCCATGTTATCAGTATTCATTACTCCGTGAATAAATCCTACACGCATCCAATTGACTACTAGTTCAATCTGCTTGTCAATTAATTTACTGAGTAAGTCATAAGCATTATTTTTTGATTTTGCTATCTCAGGATAGTGTCTTTTAATTGTGTAATTAACTAAAGTATTGAGTTCATCTAAATTTTCTCTTGTTCTAATAAATTGAAAGGTACCAACTCTAATATGACTTGATGCAACTCTTGTTAATATTGCACCCTGCAATGGTTTTTCTCTAATCACATTTTCTCCAGTTTTCACAACTGCTAAACTTCTAGTCGTCGGTATGTTTAATGAGTGCATAGCTTCACTAATTAAATATTCTCTTAACATTGGACCAAGTGCTGCTCTTCCATCTCCATTTCTTGAAAAAGGTGTTTGACCTGAACCCTTAAACTGAACATCAAGTCTTTGATTACTTTTAGATATATGTTCGCCTAGCAAAACTGCACGACCATCACCCAACATCGTAAAATGACCAAACTGATGACCCGCATACGCTTGAGCTAAAGATTTAGATCCCTTTGGGAGCAAATTTCCAGAAAACATTTTTGCTAGCTGTTCATTATCTACATTAGAAAAATTCAAACCCATTTGATCAGCTAGATCATGATTAAAAATTACTAAATCTGGACGTTTTACAGGAACAGGAGAGATTTCATAAATAAAAGATTTTGGTAAATTTGAATATGAGTTATCAAAATTCCATCCAATTGTTTTTTCTTTATTCATCATTTCCAATTTTCTTTACATACAAACCCAAAACTCCATTAAAGATTGAAACAGCAATTATAATTGATTGACCCTTAAAAGAGTAAAAATCAAAAGTTGGGTAAAAACCTATAGCAACACTTAAGAAAAGATAAGTTAAAATAAAAGGTCTTAAAAATTTTTTTATTCTCAATTTTTATTTTTTCTTATATTTTGCGGCCTCCTCAGAACCACTTGTTGCTGAACCTTTACTGTAAGAGTGTGCACCCATTCCAGCCAATTGACCATCTTTTACAATAAGGTATTGATCTCTAATTGGTTTTTTATCGAAGAAGCACTCTAATATTTCTCTTACACCATCAGCATATCTTGCTTGAGCAGAAAGTGATGTTCCAGACGTGTGTGGAGTCATCCCGTGATTTGGCATTGATCTCCATACATGGTCATTTGGAGCGGGTTGCGGGAACCATACATCTCCAGCATATCCACTTAATTGACCAGATTTTAATGCATCTGCTATATCGTTTTTGTTACAAATTTTTCCTCTGGCAGTATTAACTATGTAGGCGCCTTTTTTCATTTTACTTATCATTTTTTTATCAAATAAGTTTTCAGTTTCAGGGTGCAAAGGACAGTTAATAGTAACTACGTCACAAACTTTCACCATTGACTCTACAGAATCATGAAAAGTTAAATTTAATTCTTTTTCTACACTGTCAGGCAGTTTATGTCTGTCAAAGTAATGCAAATGTACATCAAAAGGTTTCATTTTTCTTAAAGCATCAAGACCTATTCTTCCAGCAGCAACTGTTCCAATATGCATTCCTTCGACATCATAACTTCTATGAACAGCATCAGCTATATTCCATCCGCCTTCATTAACGATTCTATGTTGATTATGGTAATCTCTAACCATTGATACAATCATCATTACAATATGTTCAGCTACAGATCTTGAGTTACAAAAAGTAACTTCAACAACATCAATTTTATTATCCATTGCAGCTTGCAAGTCCACGTGATCAGATCCTATACCAGCAGTAATTGCCATTTTTAAATTTTTTGCTTTAGCTATTCTCTCTTTAGTTAAGTAATACGGAAAAAATGGTTGAGAAATTACGATGTCAGCATCAACAATGTGCTTGTCTGCTTCACATCCATCACCATCTTTACTATTAGTAACAACAAATTCATGGCCATTGCTCTCTAAAAATTTTCTAAGTCCCAGCTCTCCTGATACACATCCAAGTAATTGACCAGGCGTAAAGTCTCTTCCTTTAGGAGAAGGTAATGTCATTCCGTCAGGATATTTTTCAAGTTTTGGTAAATCGCTCAATGGATATGATTTTGGCATTCCACCTTTTGGATCATCATATAAAACACATAATATTTTCATTTTTTTCTCCTATTTTTTTATAAAAGCAATTATCTTGAATTTATATGAAGGACTGTAGCACAATAATTAAGCGTCTAGCAAATGAATAGTGTTTATTTTGGATAGTTTTTTTTGAGTATAAATTTGTTTAATACAACCCCAAAAATTATAATAATTATAGAACCAGTGATGACAGGACTTAATAAGTAATCAAATGAGGCAGACCCTATAATAACAATTATAGGATTACCCCCAGCTGGTGGATGAGTAACATTCAACATGATCATAAAAAAAACTCCAAGACCGACAGCTATTGGAATTAAAATGTATTCTGGTAGAGGAATAAAGGTTAAAGCTATTACACCCACAGAAGCAGTAACTAGATGACCAAAAAAAATATTTTTAGGATGTGCAAAAGGACTTTCTGGATAACCATATAATAGGACCATTGTTGAACCAAAAGATGCAACCAGAAATAAACCATAATCGGTCTTATAAGTTAACAGAGTCAATACACCGATCGTGATAGCAGAAAAAATACCGGCTATGCCGTTATTGATAATTTTTTTAGTTTCCATTAATTAAACCTTTCTTTAGAGCATTAAAGGGAAGAAGTATACATTCTTTCCTATTTATATTTTTTGAGCATAATAATTCCTTATATCTTTTTAAGTTCTCTGATAGATCACCTTTATTTTTAAAGAATTCATTGGCACAATCACAAACTTCAATCATTTCCTCAACTTTTTTTCCATTTGAATTAATTGATATTAAATTTGCAGAAGCTTGACAGTAAACACAATTTTTTCCCTGATAAGAAACCCCGGAAATTTTTCCTTTTTTTACTTTAAAAAATAATTGGATTTCATCCCCGCATAATGGATTTTTAGCTTTAGAATTGTGTGTAAAATCTAATAGTTTTTTTTGATGTTTTGTGTCAGAAGCAAGTCGTAAAATTTTCAGATCCATTTAGAGATTATATGAAATTAGCTTAAATTTACCAGTTGATAAGTTATTCACTCAATTCGGACAAAAATTGTCTTAAATTTTTGTTGTTAAAGATTGAGAATAATAATATTAATTTGAAATGTTAGAGCTTAAAAATGAGAAAGTAGCTATTCCCGTAGTATTGCTGGCTGGTATTTTATGGTCTTTTGGACCCTTAGTTGTAAGGCATATTGATCAACCCGAATTAGTTCCGTGGCAGTATCTTCTAGGAAGAGGTATTACAATATTCTTAATACTTAATTTATATTTATTTTTTGAAGAAGGATTGTCTTTTTACAAAAATTACAAAAAGGTAGGGGTCTCGGGATTAATTGGAAGCGTTGGCCTAGGTATTGCTATGATCACGTTTATTTGGTCCATTACCAACACATCTGCTGCAATAACTTTATTATGTTTAGCGGCCATGCCTTTCATTACTGCATTTTTAGGTTTCTTATTTTTAAAAGAAAAAATTTCAACTAATGTTTGGATAGCAATAATTATTGCTGCTATTGGTATAATAATTATAGCATTCGGCAACACTAATAAAGGTTCAATTTTTGGTCTTTTGTTTGGTATTTTATCAGCAGTAGGTTTTTCAGTTTTTTCTGTGTCTCTAAGACGGAGACCTGAAACTCCAAAATTTACAACTGTTGCAATTGCAGGATTGATTTGTGCGATAGTTTCAATAGTAATATTGGTTGAGACTGACAGTAATTTAATTTCTTCAAGCCGTAACCAAGGCTTGTTTTCAGTTCACGGCACTTTAGTTTGTGTAGGACTAATTCTTTATTCTTTAGGCTCAAAGATGATACCTGCTGCTGAGCTTACACTATTATCATTAACGGAAGTAATTGGTGGAATTTTTTGGGTTTGGTTACCAATACTTGGAATTAATGAAGTTCCTACTAATAATACAATTATTGGTGGCTTTTTAATTTTTATCTCAATAATTTATTATAGTTTAGTTATAAAGAACAATAGACGATTTATTGCATTAAACTAAATGACAAATAAAAAAATTGTTAATAGTTGGAATGAGTGGGATCCGCTTAAGCATGTGATTGTTGGAAGAGCAGACGGTTGCTGTATACCTGCGCCGGAGCCAGCTTTAGATGCAAAAGTTCCCGAAGACTCAGATATGAAGGGTCAACACGGACCACGGACAAAAGATACAGTTGATAAAGCTAATCAACTCTTAAATGATTTTGCTTCCTTGCTTGAAAAAAGAGGTATCAAAGTCGATAGACCTGTTCCTTTAAATCACAATCAAAAAGTTTCTACACCTGATTGGGAAGTTGAAAGCATGTTTGGATGTATGCCCGCAAGAGATATAATTTTAACAGTTGGAAACGAAATGTTAGAAGCCACAATGAGTTATAGATGTAGATGGTTTGAATATTTAAATTACAGACCCTTACTTAAAAAATACTATGATAAAGATAAAAATATGAGACATGAGTCAGCTCCGAAACCTCGACTCACAGATGCAGATTATAGAAAGGATTATTTATCTGATAAGATTGATGAAAAAAAACGTCTTGAATGGACTGAAAAAAAGTTTTTTGTTACTACGGAGGAAGAACCATTATTTGATGCTGCAGATATATTACGATTTGGTAAGGATTTAATAGTTCAACACGGTTTTACTACAAACTTAAGTGGAATTGATTGGCTAAGAAGACATTTTAAAAATCACAGAGTGCATGCTGTTAATTTTCCAGGAGATCCATATCCAATTCATATCGATGCAACTTTTACTCCTGTTACAGAGGGTATAATTATAAATAATCCTCAAAGAAAGTTACCAGCTTCACAACGAAAACTTTTTGAAGATAATGGATGGAAAATATTAGACTCAGCTCAACCAGCTCATAATACTCCACCTCCATTATGCTATTCCTCAGTTTGGCTTTCAATGAATGTGCTCGTTTTGGATCCAAAAACAGTTTGTGTTGAAAAAAGTGAAGTTTACCAAGCTGATCAATTAGATAAACTTGGTCTTGAGGTTGTCCCAGTGGATTTAAGAGACGCATATGCCTTTGGAGGTGGCCTTCACTGTTGTACTGCAGATGTATATAGGGAAGGGGATTTAAAAGATTATTTTCCGAAACAATAATTAGTTCTTAGAAGAATTTTCAACATCGAGAGCCTCTAATTGCTGAGCGACCTCTTCACTGTTATTAGAGACCTCTTCACTGTTATTGGAGTAGTCAGCATCATTGCTTCTTTTATTACTTTCTCTCATTCTTAATCTTTCCTCTTTTAATTTTTCTTGCTCTTCTCTTGCTTTTTGTTCACGATCAAATTTTTCTTCCCATTCTCTTAATTTAAGCGCCTCAAGATTTCTTTTCTCTTGTTCTTTTTCATCCCTTAATTTTTGTTCTCTTCTTTTTCGTCTTGTCTCTTTTAATTCTTTTTGTCTTTGCTCATCTTCTCTCACTTTTAGATCAACATCTTTGCGATTCTGTTCTTCAGATCTAATTTGAAGCTCTTTCTCTTTTTTTTTTAGATCTGTTTCCTTATTTTTTTGTTCTTCTCCTTTAAACTTTAGATTTATCTCTTTTTCTTTTAATGAATTTTCTTTGGTTTTTAATTCATTTTCTTTGAATTCTAATTCTCTTTCTTTAAGCTTTAAATTTTCAAATTTTATCTGTAATTTTTCTTCTTGTTTTCTAAAATTATCTTCTTTAGCTCTTAATTCTTTTTTTTCTATACTAAGTTTACTAAATTCCTGTTTTTTTAAATCTTTTTCTAATTGTTGTTGCTTGAGCTTTTGATTATGTTTGTAATCTTTTATCGCGCTCGAAGTAAAACTTGCGAGTTTTGAAAACGCACTATGCTCAATTTTTTTTCTTTTTTTTCTTTTAGGCATTTTTTTGGTGCACATTTAAGCAAATAAAATTAAATTCAACAAGATTAAATTTTATTTATTGTTTATTTTGAGTTACAACTGCTAATAGAATTAATTATTTGATTTTTTCTGGCTCTTCAATGGGCTCCGTTGTGGGGTTTAACTCCATTCCAACAGGAGTAATCGTCGTAGGAACAGCAACGAACTGTGAGTCAGGATTTTCTTCTGATGGTCTTATTTTCATTCTATAAACCGCAAAAACACCAATTATACAATGAAATATAATTAGAAATATAAAAAATCCATTATTCCCAACTAAACCCATTAACAAAGAACATAAAAAAGGTCCGCTTATCGCACCCAAACCAAAAGCAAATTGCAAACCTGCTCCTGCAGCAACAAACTTGTCTCTAGTTATAAAGTCATTGGTATGTGCAAGTATTAAAGAAAACATTGGTAAGCTACATACAGAAAAGGCTATTAAAAAAATATAAAACCAAAACTTTGAAGACCCCAGACCATCTGGTAAATACATTGTGCCAACTGAAAAGATTGCAAAGAAAGCAAATAATGCAGCTCCGAAAGTTGAATAAATAATAACTTTTCTTCTATCAAATTTATCTGAAATGTAGCCCACAGGATACTGAGAGATTGCACCTGAAATTGCCAACATAAAAGTAACTAAAGATATGTCAAATATACTAAAATTCATTGCAGCCGCATAAACTGCTAATAAGGTAAACAATGCTGATTGAATTGTTCCGTAAAGAACAGAGCTCACCATTCCAAGAGGTGATGATGAATATAATTCTTTTAAACTCATACTTTTAATTTTCTTAAAAGTTGGTGGCTTTCTTTTAGTTAATAAAATTGGCAGAAGCGCTAATGACATTAATACAGATATTAAAATGAAAGGCTGAAAATTCTCAGGACTACTAAAATTTAATAAAAACATTCCCGATCCCATAGATCCATATAAAATAATCATGTAAATAGATAGAACTTTACCTCTATTTTTATTACTTGATCTATCGTTCAACCAACTCTCAGCAATTGTATAGATTGAAACCATTGAGTATCCTGTAATTACTCTCAATAAGAACCAAGTTATGGGATTTACAAAAACTGAGTGAACTAATATCGCAAGTGAAGCTACAGATGCAAAAGCAGCAAATACTCTTATATGACCAACTCCTGATATGACTGAAGGAACAGTTCTGGCACCTATAAAGTAACCAACAAAATAGCCAGACATCATAAATCCAGTTGAAGCAAGACTAAATTCTTCAATAACTGCTCTTACTCCTAATAAAGCATTTTGATAACCGTAGGCTAGCATGATCGCACTCATACCCAAAAATAATGCCCAAGAATTTTTAAATACTTTATTCATAAATTGGCAGCTTATTATTTCTGATTTGAGACTAAATCAAGAAATTATTATGACGAACTTATGACTTTTTTAATTTTAAGAAAGAGTGGGTGGCTATTGTTAATACAATTATAGCACCCCCCACGATTGTTTCAGGTGTAGGCTGTTCTTTAATAATGAGCCAGACCCAAATCGGACCTATTATAGTTTCTAACAAAAAAAATAAGTTAACCTCTGCTGCTGTTATAAACCTAGGTGCTATAGTAACAAGAACGAATGGTATAGCTACACACATTACACACATTAAAGGAACAATATAAATATCGTTATTATTCAGAGAATAATCTTTTACAAAAAGCATTGCAAAAAGTGCTATAATCAACTTTCCACCCACTGCAGAGGGAACCAGGTTTAATTTTTTTGCTGATCTAATTATAACAGCACCCACTGCTAGACCCATGGCAGCAACAAATCCTAAAATATCACCAAAAAAATTTCCTAATTTAATTGAGTCGTAAAAAATATATAGTGCAGCAAAAAAAGTTATAAAAATTGCTACCCAGGTTTTTTTATCAGGATTTTCTTTAAGGAAAAATGACCCAAGAATGGCTGATAACATTGGTGCTGTAGCAATCATTATCAAAGTATTAGCAACATTTGTATTTTGGATCGAAACAACAAAAGCAATGTTAGTAACTGAAAAAGTTAAAACGTAAGCGAAACCATAATAGCCATTTGATCTTAATAAATTAAAAAATTTTAATTTGTAAATTAAAAGCATTCCAATAAAAACTAAAACAAACGGTATGATGCCTCTATAAAAAACCAAACTCCAAGTCTCAACATTTGATAGTCTGATAAATAAAGAGTCTGGTGTTATAAACATCACAGCCACAAAAGCCATTAAAGACCCTTTTTTTTGATCAGTTAAACTATTCATGCTTTAAGTTCCTTCCAAAAAGTTTTTGCTAGATTTTTACCTGATAGATCAAAGTAAGTTTTTATTCCTGTGGGAGATGTAACATTTATATCACCGTTAAGCTTTTGATCAATCAAGTCAATTCCAGCAAAAAAAATGTTTTCTTTTTTTAAATCTTTAGCAATTAAATTTGAAATTTGCTTTTCTACTTTAGTTAATTTTGTATTTACTACTTTAGCTCCCTTGCTCATATTGCTTAAAAATGATCCTTTTTTTGGAATTCTTGAAATAACACCACATAATTTCCCGTTTATAACAAAAACTCTTTTGTCTCCTTTATTTATTTTTGGAAGAAATTTTTGACACACAATATGACCATTTTTTTTAATAAATCTTTTAACTAGATTTGATTTAAATCTGTTTAATAAATGAATATCATTTCCACTGTAACCATGAATAGGTTTTAAGATAACCTTTTTGTTTTTTTTAAAAAAAGCCTTAATTTCATTAATATTTTGAGTAAATAAAGTGTTAGGCATATATTTTTGATATCTAGACGAGTATAACTTTTCAGAAATGCTCCTAATAGATGTTGGATCATTTATTATTTTAACCTTGGTTTTTATCGAGTCTAAAATATAAGTTGTTGAGATATACTCAAGATTAAATGGTGGATTTTGACGAATGAGAATAAACTTACATTTTACAAGTTCAAGAGTTTTTTTTTCTAAAATTTTATAAAATTTTTTTTTATTATAATTAATTGTTACGAAATATCCTTTAGCTACCACTTTTGAATTAATAATTGAAAGATTTTTTGGTTCGTAATAGAAAATTTTATAACTTTTATTTTGAATTTCATTAGCTAAAAAAATACTAGTATCTGTTTCAGGATTTAACTTAGAAGGAATATCCCCTTGAATAGCAACAATTTTATTTGTCATATAATTCATCTAAATTTTCATTTTTTGAAAATTTGCTAATCATATGATCTGCGTTTGTTATTTTATTATCAATTACTTTTTGTAAGTGGTTTAAAAAAACTGTTTCGTTATTTCCCTTTTTATTTAAAATATCTCTGTTTTCTAAACCTTTTCTCGAGAAATTAAGTAGGATGGAAGACCAATAGTATAGATCTTTACCCATTAATTGTGTATTAAACCCTTTTTTTGGAGCCTCCAAATAAGCATTAATTATTTTGTCCTTATCCCATTTGGAAACTAATTCGTGAACTTCATCTAAATTTCCGTAAAGCATACCTATGTTAAAAGCAGGTCCTGCACACAAACATTCCCAGCCACATGAATCCATAGATCTTATCTCAATATATTTTTTAAGTCTATTCTCAGTGAAAATTGTACTCAAATGAATTGCTAAATCTTCTTGCGTTGGAAGTCTATTGTCAATCTCATCGATTTTTCCTTCCATAAAATCTTTAAAAATATATTTTCTACCGGAAATATACTGATCATTATGTTTTAAAAATAATATTGGAAAATTTATTACAAAATCTGCATACTTTTCGAAATTTAAATTTTCTAAAAATAATTTGGGTAATCCAGCTCTTGAAGTACTTTGCCAAACTTTAGATCTATAAGATAGATAGTTGCTATTTTTTTTTTCCACAATTGAGGAATTAGCAAACAGGGAGATTGCAATAGGGACTATAGAATTAACTATTTTAAACTTTTTAACAAAATCTTCCTCAGAATTGAAATCTATATTAAGTTGAGTTCCACATGTTCGATACATCATATCTAAACTTAACTCTCCACCTAAAGGCATATCTTGTGTCATTAGTTTATATCTTTGTTTTGGATTATTGGGAATTTCTTTTAATTTTGATATAGGATCAAATCCTGCACTAACTATATTCATACTTAATTTTTTTGTTACTTGTTTGAGTTCAAATAAATAATTTTGTGACTCTGCGCATGCTTCATGCATATTATTTAACTTATCACCAGATAACTCAATTTGATTCCCTGGTTCTAAAGTAATATTTCTTCCACCTTTATTTAAAGCGACAATATTTTCTTTCTCAAAAACGGGATTCCACCCAAATTCCATTAAAGCTGAAAACATTTCTTTGATCTTTAAATAGTCAATTCTTTTGTTGTTGTGTTTATTGAATAAAAACTTTTCATGCTCCACACCAATTTTAAAATTTCTAGTATTTTTTATTCCAGACTTAAAATATTCAATAATTTCTTCTTTTTTGAAAAACATTTTTTTCGAAAACAAAGTTTTTTTAAAGTGAAGAATATGGTTTTCTAGCAAATATTCTTTTCACCATTGGTGCAAATTCCTCTAAACTCATGCTATTATATTCTGGATCAAAAGAACATTGATCATATTTTTCACAAAAATTTATTGTATCTTGATAATACTTGTGATCTTTATATTTTTCTCTTTTAAATCGGTCAGCTCCAAGATGATGCGCATAATAATACATTTGAAATTCACCATGTTTTTCAATTATCCAATGAGTTTTTTCAGATACATAAGGCTTTAATACTGATGCCGCATACTCTGAGTGGTTTAAAGGAGCTAATTCATCCCCAATATCATGCAGTAAACATGCAACAACCATCTCTTCACTTTCATTATTTCTAAAAGCTCTCGTAGCACTTTGCAAGGAATGCTCTAATCTTGTGATCTTATAACCTTCTAAAGTTGTCATCATTCTAGATAAAAAATTTAATATTCTATCAGCTGTCTCGTCAACATACTCTTTTTCTAATTTGTCTAGAAAAAGGTAGTCCTCCTTAGAGCCGTTTTTCATTTCTGTAAAATTTACTTTTTTCATACTCAATTATTAGACTTTGTACTCAATAAAGACAACTGTGTCACTTTATTATCACCTAGGTCATCAATTAGTTTTACAGGGTAATCACCTGTAAAATAATGATCAGTTAATTGTGGGTACGTTGAGTTTCTTTTTTCATAACCTATTGCTCTATACAAACCGTCAACACTTAAGAATTTAAGAGATTTTGCATCTATATATTTGCAAATCTCTTCATTAGTTTTATTAGCTGCTAAAAGCTCTTTTTTTGTCGGTGTATCAACACCATAGAAGTCTGGAAATCTAATTTCAGGCGACGCAATTCTAACATGCACCTCTTTTGCCCCAAAGTCATATAACATTCTTACTATTTTGTGTGAGGTCGTACCTCTCACTAAAGAGTCATCAACCAAGACAATTTTTTTATTTTTGATTGTAGATTTATTTGCATTTAATTTTAATCTAACACCAAGACTTCTTATCTTTTGAGCTGGTTCAATAAAAGTTCTTCCTACATAGTGATTTCTTATTAAACCGAGGTCAAAATTAATTTTTTCATGTTGGCTATAACCAATAGCTGCAGCATTTCCTGAGTCTGGAACAGGAACTATTAAATCAGCATCAATACTGGTTTCTTTTGCAAGCTCTACACCAAAATTTTTTCTATACTCATAAGCACATTTTCCATTTAAAATACTATCCGGTCTTGAGAAATAGATATATTCAAAAATACACGGCCTAATTTTTTTTAATGGAAATGGTTTTAAACTAATAAGTTTTTTGTTTTCAACATAAACAATTTCACCATTTTCTACATCTCTGATATATTTGGCTCCTATAATATCTAATGCACAAGTTTCGGAGGCAAAAACATAAGAGTCTTTAAGTTTTCCTATTACCAAAGGTCTTATTCCAAAAGGATCTCTTACGCCAACAAGTAAATTTTTCGCAAGCATTACAAGCGCATAACCACCTTGTATTTGAAACAAAGCATCAATAATTTTGTCTATAACTTTTCCTCTCTTTGATCTTGCAATTAACTGAACGATTGTTTCAGTATCTGATGTAGTATAAAAAATTGCACCATCTTCAACTAATTTTCTTCTAAGAGTTATTGCATTTGTAAGATTACCATTATGAGCTACTCCTATTCCTCCAGTATTAGTGTCTGCATAAAAAGGCTGAATATTCCTTAATGTTGTACCTCCGGTAGTGCTATATCTATTATGAGCAATAGCAAAATTTCCTGGGAGAGATTTTAAAACTTCTTCTTTATTAAAATTATCACCAACTAATCCAAATCTTTTTTCTGAGTGATATTTTTTTCCATCGAAGGTTACGACTCCACAACCCTCTTGTCCTCTATGTTGTAAAGCATGTAAACCAAGTGTAGAAAGTGTTGATGCGTCTTGGTTGTCACTTATACCAAAAATACCACATTCCTCTTTTAGTTTTGGATTAAAGTTCTTGAACTTTCTCTTTAGTGTCCTGGTAATTTTCTTCATTTGGGAATTCTTTTATTAAATAATTGCTTCCCTTAAGAACATAAGGAAAGCTTATTGATTGGTCAAGATTTATTGGCCATTTATTATGATTATATATGATGTCTATTGTTGCAAAAATACATACTGAAATAACGTAAGCTCTTAAAAATCCAAAAAAGAATCCAAATATTTTATCTAAAGTACCAATTCCTGAGTAACTTACTGCTTTACTGATTCCTTTATTAATCATTAAAACAATGAATAAAACAACTATAAAAATACTTATACCTAGCACAATATCTAAAACGTATTCGTTGTCCAAAATGTCTTCAACAAAAGGTTTTGCTTTTGGAAATAGATAAAGAGCAACAACGTATGAAAACAACCACTTACTAGCTGATAAAACACTTAAAACAAAACCTTTAGATGAACATTTGATTAAAGATAATATCGTTAAGGTAAGATATAAAAGGTCGAACAATTGAAATTTATCAAAAAAATTCAAAAACTGGTCAAACATTTAATCTTTTTTCAAAAGGCTGTATGTACAAAATTAAACTAGGCAATAAAGTAAGAACTAGTATCATAGCTAAGAACATTGCAATACCAGTAAAAATACCAAAATAAATTGTAGGAATGAAATTTGAGAGAACAAGTATTGAAAAACCAAATATTATAGTAATCGATGTGTTTAATATTGCTACGCCTACAGTAGAATGACATAATCGTATTGACTCTTCATAGTTGTTATTTTTTTTATATTCCTCTTGGAAACGGTAGATATAGTGAATACTGTTATCAACAGCGATCCCAATTGTAATAGCGGCTATAGTTATTGTCATCATATCAAGCGGGATACCCAAGACTCCTATTAAGCCTAAAATTGAAAATGCAGCAATGAAATTTGGAATAACACCGATTAAAGAAATCTTTAAATTTCTAAATAAAACTAAGAACATTGCCATTATTCCACACATGACTAGGCCTAGAGTTAATATTTGAGATTTAAATAAACTTTGTAAAAGATTATTGAATAAAATTAAAACACCACCGAGTTTGAATTCTTCTTTACTTAAACCAATTTCATTCTGAATATCAAAATTAATTTTCTTGATTAAATCATTTCTTCTCAAATCTTTGGAAGAATCTTTTATTCTTAAACTTATTCTTGCCTCATCATCTTTAATTGAAATGTAGGGATCTATGATTTCGCTTTTAACAGTTTCAGGAATTTTACTGTATAAAACTCCCATTTCTAAAGTTCCTAATTCTTTATTGTTATTTAATTTAGTAGCAACCTGAATAATTGAAGAGAAAGACAACACTTTACCAACGTGTTCTATATTTTCTAAATAATTATGTACCTTATTTATTTTATCAATCTTATCTTTTGTAAACCAATATTTACTTTCATCACCATCATCCTCATCCCAGTCTTTAAACTCATCATCTTCTCCAGCGTTATCATCATTTTTTTTTCCTGAAAACCTTAAAATGATTTCCAAAGGTGTTGTGCCACCAAGTTTTTCATCGATTAACTTCATTCCTTGATAGATTTCTGTATCTTTACTGAAATAATTAATAAAACTATTTTCAACTTTTAATTTTGATATCCCAAAAATACTAAAAATTATAAAAAAAATTGAGATGATAAATACTAAATTTGTTTTCTCTATTGAAAGCTTAGAAAGTGGATTTGTTAAAAAAGATAAAGATTTTTCATTAATATTTATCTCTTTTGAATAAAAAATTCCTAGCAATGCAGGAAGTAATGTAAAAGTTATTAAAAATGAAGTTATCAATCCAAAAGTCATCATCCATCCAAAATCAATAATTGGTTTAATTCCACTAAAAATTAAAGATAGAAAAGCACAAATTGTTGTTAACACAGTGTAAAGTATAGGCCAAACCATCTTAGAGGTAGCTTTTCTTAAAATTTCATAATTATCTAAATCTGAATGAGCTTTTGTTAGCTGAATATACCTTGTGCTTATGTGAATATTCATAGCCATTGTAAGTATCAACATCATAGCTATAAAATTTGATGATATAACTGTAACCTTCCAATTCATCAGACCCAAAAATCCAATCATTATTACCACAGCAAAAAAACAACTTGAAATAGGGATTGTAATCCAAAGAATTTTTCTAAAAACAAACCACAAAGTAATTATAATAAAAGCAAAAACACCGATACCAAAGACAATAATATCCTTCTTGATAAATGTCATCATGTCATCAGCAATCATCGGTATCCCTCCTAGATGAATTTTTCCAATCTCTTTAAATGAATTAATTACTTCTCTTATTTCTCTAATATTTTCATGGTTTTCAGATTTAAGTTTATCTTTGTATTCCTCAAATTCTTTTTCATTTTCAAATGCAGATGACTCTAAAACTGTTTTTCTTTTTAAATTAACTATAATACCCGTAGTTGTTGCATCTTCGCTTATCACAAGGTTTTTAAAAACTGGACTATTTAAAATTTCATTAAATGCTCGGTCTTTATCTATATTTTCATCTTTCAAGGTTCTAAAATTTTTAATACGATCCATTAGTGGTTCGTCAGAACTTTCAAGCAAGGGTACATCTAATATTGTAACGACACTATGAACCCAATCAAGACTTTGTATTTTGTATTTTAAACTTAGGATATTGTTGATTGAGCTTTCAGAAGTTAAAGCTTCTTTCGGTGTAAAGGTAAGTACTAAAAAATCCTTAGATTTATATCTTTGATTAATCTCTTTAAGGTATTCTAAATCTGGATCCCCCTCTATAAGTAAAGTTTCTGAGGATGCATCTAGTCTAAAATCCTTAGTATTAATTAAAAAAAAAGAGGTAACTAAAATTAATATTAAAAAAACTATACGCGGATTCCTTAAAACTAATGATTGGTATATATTTGAAAACATTACTAAATATATATCTTATATTTAATTATTTGTAGCATCATTAAATTTAGTAAACATTTCCTCAAATTCTAATGTGATTTTGCCGGTAGGACCATGTCTTTGTTTACCAATGATTAATTCTGCTAAATGCGAAATTTCATTCATTTTGGCTTGCCATTCTGCATGCTCAACTGTAGCAGGCCTAGGTTCTTTTCCTTTTAAGTAGTAGGACTCTCTGTAGACGAACATTACAACATCTGCATCTTGTTCAATAGATCCTGACTCTCTTAGATCGGACAATTGTGGTTTTTTATCATCTCTTTGTTCAACTGCTCTAGATAACTGGGATAAAGCCAAAACCGGCACAGCAAGCTCTTTGGCTAAAGCTTTTAGTCCCTGTGTAATTTCAGAAATTTCTTGTACACGTCCTTCCTTAAAATTTGAAGCTCTCATTAATTGTATATAGTCAACTACGACCATATCTAAACCATAAAGTCTTTTGATCCTCCTAGCTCTATTAGAGAGTGAAGCAATAGTAATTGCAGGAGTTTCATCTATATATAATGGCAATTCAGAAATATTTTTTGAAGTTTCTAAAAATTGTTCAAATTGTTCTTCAGATATTTTTCCCCTTCTTATATCATTTGATTTTATCCTTGATTGTTCAGCCAAAATTCGAGTTGATAATTGCTCAGAAGACATTTCAAGAGAAAAAAATGCTATGCAAGACTTTTTATTTGTTTTTTGAATATTTGTTGCAGCATTAAAAGCTATATTTGTAGCTAAAGCAGTTTTACCCATTGCAGGTCTTCCAGCAATAATCACTAAATCAGATTTATGCAAACCGCCAAGACGATCATCTAAGTCTCTCAACCCAGTAGGGACACCAACAATACCCTCCTCATTTTTATAAGCATTGGATGCCATATCAATGGTTTGTCTAACTGCCTCATCAAATTTAATTATATTTGAATTAAAAGAACCTTTTTCAGCAAGGTCATAAAGTATTTTTTCTGAGTTTTCTATTATGGATTTTCCATTTATATTTATGTCATTTAATTTTGCAGTATCAATAATATTTTCTGAAATTTTAATAAGCTCCCTTCTAACAAACATATCGTAAATGATCTTTGAGTATTCTATAGCTTGTCTTGATGATGTTGAAAATTTAGTAATTTTAATTAAATACTCTGGAACATTTAAATCATCATTCTCATTTTCAAAATAATTTTTAAGAGTTATAGGGTTTGCCAATAACCCTTTGTAAACAAGATTTTGTATTGATCCAAATATTTTTTGATGGAGTGGATCAAAAAAATTTTTATCTGAAATAATTCCTGTGATTTCATCAAAAATTTCATTTTGAGTTAGAATAGAGCCAATTACCGATTGTTCTGCCTCAATGTTATTTGGAAGTTCCTTAAAATTATTTTGAATTAGATTTAAACTTTTGTTCACATTTAAATAGTACAGTTTAAATATTAAAAAAACAGCATATTTATAGTATGGGGAAAAAAATGTATAAATTAATTGATGTTATCCTCAGAAATAACTTTAATCTTTATTTCAGCCTGTACTTCAGAGTGGAGATTTATTCTTACTTTAAAGACACCCAAAGATTTTATTTCATTTAAAGGTTGTATTAGCGATGGCTTAACATCAATTTTATCTGATAAATTTATAATTTTAGAAATTTCGGTAGGTTTAATTGATCCATAAAGATCTTTGTTCTCTGTGGTTAATTTTTTTACTTCGTACACTTTGTTTTTTAAATTTTCATATATTTGTTTTGCCTCTTTTTTCTTGTCCTGATCTTTCTTATTAAGTTCAGTCTTAATTTTTTCTACTTCTTTTATATTTTCTTTTGAAGCGTAAAGAGCTTTTTTATTTGAAATCAGATAGTTTCTTGCAAAACCTCTTTTAACGTCAATTATCTCGCCAATTGAACCTATTTTAGCTAAATTTTCTAATAATATTACTTTCATAATTTAAATTAATGCTAAATTTCTAGCTCGTTTAATTGATAACGATAATTCTCTTTGTTTTTTTTGAGAAACATTTGTGATTCTTGAGGGAAGAATCTTTCCATTTTCTGAAATATACCTTTTTAATAATTTTATATTTTTATAGTTGATCTTTGGAGCATCTTTTACTGATAAGGGGCAACTTTTTTTAAATTTATATTTGTTTGGTTGAAAAATACTTAATTTAGAAAAACTGCTGCTTTTTCCCTTTTTTGAATTATTTTTTCTATTTTTCATCTATCTTTTTTTTACCCTTTTTTATTTCCTCAACTTCCTCTTTCCCAAAATAATTTTCTTTTAAATCAAACTTTTTAACTTTAATTGTTATAAAACGTAAAAGGTTTTTATCAATTCTTTCATTTTTCTCTAGCTCTTTAATCAGTTCACCATCACCTTTAATCTTAAAATGAATATAATTACCTTTTTTATTCTTTTTAATGAGATAAGATAAATTTAATAGACCCCACTCTTGAGTCTGGACTAAACTTCCTTTGTTTTCCTCAATTAGCTTAGAATATTTTTCCTTCAAACTTTTAATTTGACCAGGGCTTATGTCCTGCCTAGCTATGATTGTATGTTCGTATAGATTCATTACAAATTATATATAAAAAAAATTGATATACTATTATAATACTTTTATTACAAGACAAAAAAAAAGAGCAAAAAAAAGATGTTTTCTATAGTTTTTCCAGGTCAAGGATCACAAAAGATTGGAATGATAAAGGAATTTTATGAGAAATATGATCTCGTGAAAAGGTTATTTAAAGATGCAGATGCAATCTTAAATGTTCCAATTACAAAAATAATATTTGAAGGTCCAGAAAACAAATTAAACTTGACTGAGAATACTCAACCAGCAATATTTCTAGCTAGTTATTGTATTTTTGAAACTATCAAAAAAGAGTTTGGATATGATTTTAAAAAATTTAAATATTTTGCAGGTCACTCTCTTGGTGAATACTCTGCTTTAGCTTGTGTAGGTTCTATAAATTTTGAAGATACTCTCAAAATCCTACAGAAAAGAGGTAAGTTCATGCAAGAAGCTGTCCCCAGTGGGGAAGGAGCGATGTTGGTTGTTTTGGGAATGGCTTCAAAAGAATTAGATAAAATTTTAGAAACGAACAGCAAAAAATATAAATGTTTTATTGCAAACGACAATTCCAATCTTCAAGTGGTTGTTAGTGGTCTTAAAAAAGACATTAATTTATTGTCAGATGATTTGACTAATAAAAAAGTTAAAAACTTAAAATTAAATGTAAGTGCTCCTTTTCATTGTAAATATATGAAAACAGCATCTGAAAAAATGACTAATTATATTAATGATCTAAATATGAGTGAGTTAGAAAAGCCAATAATATCTAATGTTACAGCCAATGAGACTAGTTCATCAAAAGAAATAAAATCACTATTAATATCACAAATTGAAAAAAAGGTTCGCTGGTTAGAGAGCGTTGAATATATGATAAATAATGGAGTTAAAAATTTTGTAGAAATTGGCCCAGGAAAAGTGCTATCTGGTTTAATAAAAAGAATTAATAAAAATGTAAATGTTAATTCAATAAATAGCGAAGAAGATATTAAGTTATTAATAAATGATTAATTTAAAAAATAAAAAAGCTGTCATCACTGGTGCAACAGGTGGTATAGGATACTCAATTTTAGAAAAGTTTCATTCGGCAGGTGCAACCGTTTTAGGCTCAGGTACAAATGAAGGAAAATTAAGCAAACTTAAGAGTGATTTTAATGGAATGATATTAAAAAAATTCGATATATCAAAACATGATGAAATCGAAAAATTTGTTGAAACTGTTTGCGTTGAACTAAAGGGTTGTCCAGATATACTAATTAACAATGCAGGGATAACGAAAGATAATTTATCTTTAAGAATGTCTCAAATTGAATGGCAGCAAGTAATAGATATTAATCTTACCTCCACTTTTTTATTATGTAAGTTTTTTTTAAAAAAGATGATCAAAAATAAATCTGGTAAAATAATTAATATTACTTCTGTTGTTGGTCATACTGGAAATGTAGGTCAGGCAAATTACGCTGCTTCCAAATCTGGTATCATTGGTATGAGCAAAAGTTTGGCACTGGAATATGCTAAAAAGAATATTAATATAAATTGTATATCACCTGGATTTATCAAAACAAACATGACTGAAAAAATTGACCCAAAATTTAAGGAATTGATACTTGCAAAAATACCATCAAATAGATTGGGAGAACCATCAGATGTAGCTAATGTTGCTGCTTTTTTATCATCAGAAATGTCAAATTATATCACTGGAGAAACGATTCATGTTAATGGAGGCATGTATTTGGGTTGACAAAAGTTCTTTTTTATTTATTAAGAAAAAATCAAACAAAGGATCAAAATGGCAGAAGATATATCAAGTAAAGTAAAAAAAATTGTTGCAGATCACCTTGGCATAGATGAAGCGAAAGTTACTGACGAAGCTAGTTTCATTGATGATTTGGGTGCAGATAGCTTAGATACTGTTGAATTAGTTATGGCTTTCGAGGAGGAATTCGGATCAGAAATTTCAGATAGTGAAGCTGAAAAAATTCTTACAGTAGGTGATGCAATTAAATTTATTGAAAACAAAAGCAATTAATTCTTAATGTCCCCAATGAGTGAAGGGATAATGGTAATTCTTTCATCTCCGTCAGGAGCAGGGAAAACAACCTTAGTTAAACTTTTGTCAGAAAGAAAAGGTTTCGTTACATCAATATCACATACAACAAGAACCCCAAGATCAAACGAGGTGGATGGAAGAGACTATTATTTCGTGAATAACGAAAAGTTTGAAGAGATGATTAAAAATAATGAATTTTTAGAATATGCAAAAGTTTTTAATAACTTTTATGGGACAACAAAATTAAATATATTTAATGAATTGAGCAAAGGAAATAATGTTATCTTTGACATTGACTGGCAAGGAACTAATCAAATTATATCTAAAAAATTAAAAAATAAATTATTGACTTTTTTTATTTTACCACCAAGCAGGGAAGAGCTTTTCAAGAGACTTTCGAATAGAGACATGAAAGATAAACTTATAGCAGAGGAAAGAATGAAACAGTTTGACAGAGATGTTTTGCACTGGAAAGACTATAACTATGTGATAATAAATAATGATCTTGAAATTTGTTATAGACAGATATCAGAGTATATAGATTGTGAAATAAGCAACAAGAAAAGCGATTATAAGATAGACTCAATTAGAAAACATATTAAAAAATTAACCTCTTAAATTTTCATATTCATTTACAATCTTTAAATATTTATCAACATTGAGATTTTGTGGTCTATCTGAAGGATTAATATTAAATTTTTTATAATCAAATTTTAAGTTTTTAAATAAAATATTGATGGGTTTTTTTACCATTTTTCTTCTTTGGCTAAAAAAAACCTTAGTTATCTTTTCCAAATTTTTTGGGTCTTCTATCTTATGTATTTTCTTTTTTGGAGTGAATTCTAAAACTGTGCTGTGAACCTTTGGCTTTGGAAAAAAACTATTTGGCTTAACATCAGTTACTTTTCTAATATTAAATTTCCATTTGGATAAAATTGTGATTCTGCTGTAATTTTTAGAATTTACATCAGCTACAATTCTTTCAGCAACTTCCTTTTGAAACATCAATATCATCTTCGATACACTGAGCTTATTATTAAGACACCAAGTTGATAAAATTTTGGTTGAAATATTGTAAGGAAGATTTCCCAAAATTAGAAACTTTCTTCTTGAGTAAAATTCGACTGGTAATCTTAAAATGTCTTCTGTAATAATATTAATTTTATTTAAGAATTTTTCCTCAAGAATACTTGCAAGTTTTTTGTCTTTTTCAATTACATCAATTTTTTTTGGATTTTGAGAAATTATTAATTCTGTTAAATTACCTGTTCCGGGTCCAACTTCAAGTATCTCGTCATTAGAGCCAATATTTGATGCATTAATAATTTTTTCAATTATATTTTTATCGTGCAAAAAATTCTGCCCTAAACTTTTTTTAGGCTTTAATTGCATATTTATTTAAGAAACTGAAAGCCTGTATCAGACTTTTTGGATTTGATTTATTTAATCCAAACATTTTATAATTTGGCCCATGATCTGGTGTAATTCTTATAAAAGGTAAACCTATTGTGATATTAATAGCATCGAAACCAAAAATTGTTTTCATTGGTCCAAGCACTTGATCATGATACATTCCAACAATAATATTAAATTTTTTTCTATTTTCTTTTAAAAAAACAGTATCTGCAGAAAGGGGACCTAACACTCTTAATTTTTTTTTTTTTAAAATTTTAATAGCTGGCAAAATCTCTGTTTTTTCAATATTTTTACCTTTAAATGTTTCACAATGGGGGTTAAGACCTGTAACAGCTATTCTTGGTTTAAAACCTAAAAATTTTTTATAAAAATTGTTAATACTATTTATCTTATTAATAATCATTTTTTTTTTTATTTTTTGAGCAACTTTATTTATTGGAATATGTGTAGTCATTGGACTCACACTAAGATCTTTATTAAAAAGAAACATAGCTTCATTATGCGATCTAGTTTTAAAAGCCAAATATTCTGTAATACCATTATATTTTCCTTTAAGAAAAGTAGTTTTGGAAATAGGACCATTAATCAAAGCTAACGAGTTACCTTTTTTAAGCAAATTTAAAGCAATTTTAAAAGATTTTTCTATATATGAATTTTTTTTTGCCAAAGAAAAATTTTTTAAGTCAATCGGAATATCAATATTATAAATATTTTTTTTACTTAAATTTTCTGGATTATCAAAATTTTGAAGATTTACTTTTACCTTGAGTTTCCTAAGTTCTTTTTTAAATACTTTTTTTGAACCAATTATTATAATTGGAAATTTTACATTTTTAAAAATTCTATTTTTAAGAGTTTTGATTAGAATCTCATTAAAGGTACTCTTTGGATCACCGGATACAATTATTACAGATTTATTTTTCATCTATTTCAGCGTCATTATAGATTCTTTTGTAATATAAAGTAGAAAATCTTGTAAGTTGTCTTTCTCTTTCAAATTCAATCATTTTTTTTAATTGAACTTCTTTATTTACTTCAATACTTTCAGTTTTAATATCATTTAATTTAAGTATTAAAAAACCACCACTGGTTATTATAGGCTTAGTATAATTACCAACATTTAATTCATTGAGCTCATCCCTTATTTCTTTTGAGAGTTGATTTTTATAAATCCAACCTAAATTTCCACCACTTTTTTTACTATCAGATAAACTATAAATTCTCGCTGTTTCATCAAATCCAATTTCATTTATACTTTTTTTAATTTCCTCATATTTTAGCTTTAGATCAGTTTTTTTTGTAACTGTGAAAATTATTTCTGAAAGCAAAAGATTATCAATCATTTCTTTACCTAAATTTTCAACCTGCTCACTTAAAAGACTCCGGTCAATTTCTATTTCATTTTTAAAAGTTCTTACGATCAAGTCGTTCCAAGCAATTTCAATAGATATTTTCTCTTTAACTCTTTGAATATCAATATCATTTAGCAATAGATAGTTTTCAAACTCTGCTAAACTAGATATTCCAATGCTTGAATATATCTCTCCAATAACTTTTGATAATAATACTTCGTTGGCAACAATTTCATATTTTTTTTCTATTTCAATTCTTTTAATTTTTTCATTAATCAAAGAATTTTTGGCATATTCGGTGATACGATTTTGATCTAATTTTTTTAAGTTGGGGTTTAAAGAAACTAAATATTTTTTTTCAAAATCAACGTCAATATTGGTTATTATCTCCTGATTCACCTTAGCGACTATAAAAACATCACTATAAGCGATTTTGAATGGAACAATAATAAAAATTAAAACAATACAAATTTTAAAAAAAAATTTTTTCATTTTACCTGACACTTGGAGTATTTAAGGTTGCTAAAGGCACTATAGAAATTGAAAAAAATAATTCTTCAGTTGGTTTTAATTCATTATCTGAGTAATAGTCCTTATTATATTGTATTGAAGCTGTTAAACAATCGTTTTTATATTCATATATTAAATTATAAAACTCAGTAAAATCAGTTTTTTTATTTCTCCTAGTTCTATATTTTAGTGAGTATGAGTCATTAAAGTTATAAGATGTTTCATTTGAAAGAAAGCTTTCACTTCCTACCTCATCATCCTCTTGTAAAAATTCAAACGACGTTACAAACTTATTGACGGAAATATCTGTTTTTACCGAATTATAATTTGAGGACTCAAAGTCACTATCTATTGAAAAATTATAATCGAATTTAAAATTTTTATTAGGTTCAAATATCAAAGAGCCAATAAAGTCAGATCCTTTATTATTTAATGTTGATTTTGTTGGAAGATTTGTCTCCTCGTCATCTCTCAAAACGGTTGCTAAACCTGCTTTAATGATATCACTTCCACTTTTTTTACCTTTAAGACTATATTCTCCTCCAAGAGTTAAAGATTGTCCTCCCTCCACCGCATCTTCCAAGCTTAATCTATTTTGCGTGAATATATTGTTAATATCAATTTTTCTATCTAAAGTTTTCAAATCTTTATTTGAGTTTGGGCTATACATTAAAGATCCTTTTGCAGTAAAAAAACTATCAAAATAATTTCCTTCTTTTTTTAATGGATAAGACATATCGTAAAAAATAGATCCATAATTTTCTGAACTAAATTTATTTTTATAATTTGTTGAATTATCAGCTTCAGAAGTTATATTTTTTAAAAGTACACTAAATTTGTTTACAAAACCTGTTGATGTAATTTTTGGATTTGAAGAAAATTTCAAATCATTAATTAAAACTTTTTCAAAGATGTTCGTATCATAATTTTTGTAATTTCCACTTGAGATTATCTCGTAATTACCTTTAAAATTTGAGGGAAGTCTTTTTGAAAATTTATAGCTTGGAAAAATATATTCATATCGGTCACTAGATTTGTCTACTGTCAAATCTTCATAAGCCTCAATTTTAGTTTCTAGGTCCATATCTCGACTACTTCCTCTAAAAATTAAAAAAGATTCTAAAAGGGATTGATTAGTATTTATTTTAGATTTGATATTGTGTGTTTTTAGATAATTTTCATCGGAAGTTGTCTCTAAGTTTAATTCAATCTCACTTATATCAAATAAATCTATATTAAGTTTAGTTAAAGAATTAGAAAAAAAATGCGTTTTTGAAGTTGAATTTTTTTCTTTTAAGCTGAAGTCAACAATATGTTTTGAATTTTTATTTACTTGTCTATATTCATTTTGAAATAACGCTTCATTTTCAGAAAAAATTCTTGGAGTGAAAGTAAGATCTTTATTATCACTTATAACTTTATAGTAAGGTAATTTAAAAGATAGCCCCAGGCTAGAGGAGTCTATTACTTGAGGCATTAAAAAACCTGACTGTCTTTTAACAGTTGGATCAGGATGGAAAAATTTAGGAAAATAAATTATTGGTTTATCATATATTTCAAGCCATGCATGCTTATAATTTATTATCTTTTTTTCTTTATCATGCTCAATTTCTTTTGCCTTTATTTGCCATGGTGGACAATCCTCGTTTTTCTTACAAGTTGTAAAAATTCCTTTTTTTATTATTGAGTTTTTTCCATCACTATAAAAATAATTTCCTTTAAGCCTAGGATCGTTTGATGGATTTCCAAAAATATTTTTATTAAAATCGATGCTAACGTTGTCAGCTATTATCTTATTTTTTGTAAAATCTATTATTGCACTTTCAAAATTGTAGAAATTCTTTTCAAGATCAAATAATGTTACTTTTTTTCCTTTTAACAAACTGCTATTAATATTAAAATTTAATTTTTCAATTTCTATTTCATTTTTAAAATTATCTACTATTTTCGAAGAATAGTTTGTCAAGATCTCTCCAGAATTTTTTAAATAAATTATCTCTTTTGTAGTGAAAATATAATTATTATCAAATTTTATTTCAACATTTCCTGAAGAAACAATTTTTTCGTTGACTTTGTCATAAGATATACTTTCGCTGTTAATTTCAATTTTTTCAGCTTGATTTTTTATTGTTATATTTCCATCAGCTTTAAGGAATTTTTTTTCCTTATCATACCTCATTTTATCAGCGATAATTACAATCTCGTCTCCTGAAAAAATTTTTACACCATTTTCTGCAATTACTATTTTATCTTGATCTATAATTTCTATTGATGATGCTTCAAATTTTAATTCCTCAGAGGATGCATATAAAAAATTTAAAAAAAATATAAAGAAAAATAAAAATTTAAAAAATAAATTATTTTTCATTAATCCTTACCAAATTTATCGTTGATACTATACTAATCATCAAAAGTGGTATCCAAATAGATACCATTACAGGAACTTGTTCATTTTTCCCAAGCTCCTCAAAGAAGAAGCTTAAATAATAAATTATGACAGAAATAAGAATTCCAAATATTAGATGAAATATTTTGGTCCTATTTTGGTTAATATTCATCATAATAGTTGATGATAGTACAGTCATAAGCATTAAATAGATTGGAAAGGAAATAATTTTTTGAATGGCAGAGTCTACTTCAATAGAGGAATAGTTAATATCATCGTACTTATTTTTTAAATCGTTTAACTCAAAAATTGATAAGGAGGTTAAATTTGAAAATAATGAGTTGATATCCTGAAAATCTAGATTTGTTTTTAATTGATAGTCACTTATTCGCTGGTTAGACTTTATCTCGTCATTCAATAAAGCACTTTCTGATTTCCAAATTTTATTTTCTATATTGATTTGATTAGTTGATATGTTTTGAATAAAATTAAATTCCTCATCAAATTGAACTATGTCAACGTTATTTAAAAAACTTCCTTTTAAATCTTCTGCATTTATTATACTTGTTATTCCATCTTTAGCATCCTTGATCCAAATTCCATTTTCAGTAATTACTGCTAAATATTTGTTATCTTTTGCATATGAATTTTTGATATTTAAATAAGAATGTTTAAGATTCGATGATAAATTGTAAAAAATCGTTACTATTATTACGCCGATTAGAAAACTTAGAGTAGCTAATAATTTTATAATTCTTAAGTTACTTAAACCGAAATTTTTAAATGAAATATTTTCATTTTGTTCAATAAGTTTTATGAAAAAAAATTGAGTTGTAATGAGAAATATAAAAGGGAAAATTTCAAATATAATTGATGGAATATTCAAAAAGGTTAAAAAAATTGGTATTCCCATCGAAACATCTAAATCTTTGAAAAAATTAATTTCCTCAAAAATATTTAATATGAAAGCCAATGTAACAAAAATAAAAACTGTTTTAATAAATGTAGATAAAAATTGTTTACCTATATAATTTTGATAAACTTTTAAAATCATTTTGAAGTACCATAAGATTGTTTATAAAATAAAAAATAAAGTATTACTGAAATAATTATTGGAAATACCATTAATAAAAAACTTTTGTAGAGGTCAAATGAAAAAAATTTTGTTAAAATTTCTGAAAGCGAAATTAAAATAACTCCAGTTATAAAAATTATTATTTTATGTCTTGAATATCCAAGAGAATTTTTTGACTTAATTAGAAGCAAAGCAGAGACAATTGCTAATAATGGAATATATAGAGGTTTAAACAGTCTACTGAAAAATTCTTGTGATAGGTTATCTAATTTCTTTGGCTCATGTGAGCATTGAAATCTGAATTCATTTTTATCACCTAACATTGTTGTACTCCTTTGATCTATCGTTTGAAATATACATTTCGATAAAAGGAAAATACTTACCTCTTGTAATTTTGGGTATTTAGTAGTCTTAGAACTATATTTAGATAAATTTAATTGAGTTTTATTAAAATTAATAACAGTTGTTTTACCTTTATTAATATTCAAAATTTTGCCATCGTTTAAAATTAATAAATTTTGATCATTAAGTTCAGTAAAAAAACCTGTCTTAGCATATATAATTCTTGAATCGACTTTATTAAAAGAGTCTTTTATAACTATATTTTCGAACTGACCTAAATCATTCTTTTTATCTACATATATTGTAAGTTTTTTTACTGTATCCATAAATTTTTTAGGTTTTACTAGAGATGGTAAAAAATCAACGTTTGATTGCCTTATAAAAGATCTCGCCTTATCTTGCGTAAAAGGAACTAAAAAAACATTCATAATTAATTGTAAAATCAAAAAAATTAAAGAATATCTAATTATTATATTTAAAAATTCGCTTTTTTTTACTCCATTAGACCAAAATATAAGCGTTTGGTTTTGATCTTCGTATTTTACAAGCATAAAAAAGACAGCAAAGAAAAACATAAATGGTAAAATTCCATTAATAATTTTTGGCAAACTTAACAGCGTATATAGAAAATAAATTTTAAAACCGTGACCATCCTCAGTCACAAAACCCAAGTAGTTTACAGCTTGAATCACCCAAACTATAAGTGCGACAGAACTACAAGAAAGTAAAAAAAATATTGTTGTTTCACGTAAAAAGTTTTTAAAAATAATTTTTTTCATTGAAATTCTATAAAATAAACATATACACGTTTTGGTAGAAAAATGAATAAAAAATTATGATTATAAAAGATACTTTTTCAAAATTTACAAATATCTCAAAGCTTTATGGATGTATTGCCTTTTTTACTAACGAAAAGTCAGAAATATCTCACTTGAAAAGATATTTTAATTCTTCAGATTACAAAAACCTAACTGTTATTTTAAAAAATAAAAATAAAAAAAAAAATTTATTGTCTTTTGATTTGAATCCAAATCAAAAAATAATTTTAATTTCTTTAAAAAAAAACCAGAAACCAAATGAAATAGAAAAAAGTGGAGCAAGGCTCTTTGATTTTTTAAAAAGCGAAGAGTTAGATGTAATACATATTATTTCTGATACAATCTCTACGAATTTTAAACAAGTCTCTATTTATGAGTTTTTACATGGAATGAGATTAAAGTCCTATTCTTTTGAAAGATACAAATCAAAAAAGGAGTCAAATACTCTAAAAGTAAATATTGCTTCGTTGAAAAAATTTGATAAAAAAATTTACGATAAATTTAAAGCAATTGAACTAGGAGTAAGCTACACAAAAGATTTGGTTTCAGAACCTGGAAATATATTGCACCCAGATGAATACGCAAAAAGGCTTACTCAATTAAAAAAAATTGGCCTCAAAGTTTCTGTTTATGATGAAAAGCAATTAAAAAAAATGGGTTGCAACGCATTAGTTGGTGTTGGCCAAGGAAGTATTAGGGGCTCTTATTTAGTAACTCTTGAATGGAGAGGAAAAAAATCAAATTCAAAACCATTGGCTTTTGTTGGGAAAGGAGTTTGTTTTGATACTGGAGGAATATCTTTAAAGCCCGCAAGGTTTATGGAAGATATGACTTATGACATGGCTGGTTCAGCTGTAGTTGTTGGTCTTATGAAAAATTTAGCTCTTAGAAAATCAAAAGTAAATGCAGTTGGTATTGTTGGATTAGTAGAAAATATGCCAGGAGGGAATGCTCAAAGACCAGGAGATATTGTAAAATCGTATAGTGGAAAAACAATTGAAGTATTAAATACTGATGCAGAAGGAAGATTAGTTTTAGCAGATGCTATTACTTTTACAGAAAAAAAATTTAAACCTAATTTGATTGTTGATTTAGCAACACTTACCGGTGCAATAGTGGTTGCGTTGGGATCTGAGTATGCTGGATTATTTTCAAATAACGATAATTTATCAAAACAAATTCATGAAGCTGGTGAAAAGGTCGAGGAAAAAGCTTGGAGACTTCCATTACATGCTAATTACGATAAACTTATGAATTCTAAAAATGCAGACATGCAGAATATTAATTATGTTGGTGGAGCAGGGTCGACTACCGCAGCTCAGTTTTTACAGAGATTTATTTTAAATAAAACACCTTGGGCTCACTTAGATATTGCGGGTATGGCCTTTTCAAAATATGCCGGAGCTCTTAATTCAAGTGGAGCAACAGGTTATGGAGTTAGATTGTTAAATAAGTTTATTGAGGATAACTATGAGTAAAGTCGAACAAACTCTTTCATTGATTAAACCTGATGCAGTTGAGAGAAATTTAGAAGAAGAGATAAAACAATTTTTTATTAAAACTGGTTTTAAAATTACTAAACAAAAAAAAGTAAAATTAGAAAAAAAAGATGCTGAAATTTTTTATAAAGTACATGAAACAAAACCTTTTTATAATGATCTTTGTAACTATCTTTCGTCTGGGCCTATTGTTGCAATGATACTTGAAAAGGTTGATGCAGTCTCTGAAAATCGAAAGGTTATGGGAGCTACTGATCCTGCAAAAGCAGATGAAGGAACAATACGAAAAAAATATGGAATATCCATTGATAAAAATTCAGTTCATGGTTCAGACAGTGTTGAAAACGCTAATAAAGAAATTAATTTCTTTTTTAAGACCTAACTAGTTTTTCTAAAACTAGAGGATAAAGTTTATTCTCTTCTTTAAGCACCCTTTTTTCCAATTTTTTTAAAGTATCTTTTTTGAAAATCTTAACTTTCTTTTTTGCAATGATCTTACCAGAATCTAATTTTTTACTTACATAATGTATTGTGCATCCTGAAAATTTTTCTTTAGCTTCTATGGCTCTTTTGTGTGTGTTAAGTCCTTTGTACTTTGGTAATAAAGATGGATGAATGTTAATTATTCTATTCTTAAAAAAATTAAGAAAATATGGACTTAAAATTTTCATAAACCCTGCTAAACAAATAAACTTTATATTTTTATTAATGAGGATTTTTGCTAATTTTTTTTGTTCAATTTTTTTTAAAAATGATTGAGAAATAACTTTAGTTATAATTTGATTTTTTTTTGCAATTTTTAATCCAGCAGCATTCCTTTTATTACTTATTACATATGCAATTTTATAATTACAAGTTTTCTTATTTGATCTTAAAATTAAAGCTTTAAGATTTGTTCCCCTTCCCGAGATAAAAACTGCAATTTTAGCCTTTTCTTTGATCACATTACCAACGTATATTGTTAGTATATTTTACTTTACTTTTATTTCTAACTATTTCTCCAATTATGTAGGGACGGTATTTCTTTGGAAAAAACTTTAAAATTTTATGAAAATTATTTTTTTTAATTATCAAACAAAAACCCACACCACAATTAAAAGTTTTGAGCATTTCTTTTTGAGAAACACCATTTTTGTTGATCCAACTAAAAATTTTATGGGTCTTTATTTTATCTAAATCTATACTTGCGCAAAGATTTTTTGGTATTACTCTTTCAATATTGTCACCAATACCTCCACCTGTTATATTTGCACATCCATTAATTAGTTTTCTATCAAGCAAATTAATAATTTCTTTTACATAAATTTTAGTGGGTTTTAATATTTCATTACGCAAAAATTTATTTTTTTTAATATTGATTTTCTTTTTTTTTAAAACTTCTCTTAATAAGGAATATCCATTTGAATGAAGTCCGCTAGAAGGTATTGCTAAAATCAAATTATTTTCTTTTATATTTTCCTTCTTTAACACATTATTCTTGTTTACAAGTCCTACAGAAAATCCAGCCAAATCAAATTTATTTTTAGAGTAGGTACCTGGCATTTCAGCTGTTTCTCCGCCCACTAATTGACAGTCACTCATTTTGCAACCTTCATGTATACCTTTAATAATATTTTTTAATTTTGTTAAATTTATTTTATCAATTGAAATGTAATCTAAGAAAAAAAGTGGTTTTGCTCCAAGTACCAGAATATCATTTACACACATTGCAACTAAATCTATTCCAATAGTATTAAACTTATTTAAAATATTCGCTATTTCAAGTTTTGTTCCGACACCATCGGTACTACTTACCAATAGAGGATTGTTAAATTTTTTTGGAATTTCATTTATTGAACCAAAACTACCTATATTTTTAAATTTATTTTTAGAATTTCCTTTTTTGGTCAATTTAGATATATATTTAATGAATTGATTAGATGCATTTATGTTTACTCCGCTTTTTTGATATGTAAATTTATATTTTTTCATAATTTAAAATGTTTTTAAAAAAGAATTTTTCGAAGTCTTTATCTTATATAGTTTTTACTATATTTGTAGTATTTTTTATTTGTTTTATTCACACTTATACTTTTGGTAAAATTTTTAAAATTCAAGACATAGAAATTGAAGAGCCATTTAATTCTAATTTTAATAAAGAAAAAGTTATTAACAAAGCATTTGGAGAGGCCTTTGATATTCTTTTGAATAGCTTAATAACTTCAAAGGATAAAAATAAAATTAAAAACACACAGTTAAAAGATATTAAATATCTTATCGATTCTTTCACGATAACAAATGAGCAGTTCCTAAATAAAAATTATCAAGCAAATTTTGTGGTAAATTTTGACAAGCCTAAAATTCTTAATTTTTTTGAAAGGAAGAATATATTTCCATCGATGTATAAAAAAAAAGAATTTTTGACCTTGCTTATATTAATAGACAATGACGAAGATAAAGTTCTTTTATTTGATAGAAATCCTTTCTATTCAAAATGGAATAATAATATAAAAAACTTTTCACAAATAAATTACATATTACATGAAGAAGATATTCTTGATCTAAAATTGATTAATGAAAATAAAGATATTATTGAAAATCTGAAATTTGATCAAATTGTAAAAAAATATGATACGGAGGATTATATAGTTGCAATATATTTTGAAAATAAAAATAATCTTAGGGTGCTTTCAAAAATGTTTTATGACGGTGAGGTAAAGATTTCAAATCAAAGTTTTAAAAAAGTTGATATTTCCGATGATTTACAACTATTAAATATCATTGAAAAAACTAAGATTTTTTTTGAAGATATTTGGAAACAAAATAACCAAATTAATACCTCAATCAAACTTCCAATAAATATTTCAATTAATTCAAAAAAAGTTAAACAAATACAATTAATTGAAAATTATTTAGCACAGCTTGATTTGGTTTCAAACTTTTATGTTACAAGTTTTAATAATAATAATACAATTTATAAAATAATTTTTAATGGTAATCCAAATCAATTTTTAAGTTTAATGAAAGAAAAAGATATTGACATCGATACAAATCAAGAAATATGGAAAGTAAGATAAGAGACCTAAGGCAAGAAATATTTAAGTTTGAGCAATTATCAAATTTTAATAAAAATGATTTTTTTGTAAGTAAATGCAATTATTTTGCATTTAATTTAATCAAAAGCTGGCCTAATTGGGAAAAAAAAATATTAAATATTTATGGTGAAAGGAAATCAGGCAAGTCTCATTTATCAGAAATTTTTTTAGAAAAAGAAAAAGGTATCAAGTTTAAATTTAAAGAGTTGAATGCAAAAATATTCGATAAAATTAAAGGATATCAAAATATTGTAATTGAAGATTTTAGTGAAAGCTGCAATGAGGAAACAACTTATTCTTTAATTGATATGGTTGAAAAAGAGAACAAATATTTATTAATAACATCTGTGAAAGCTGTAAATGAGATGGAGACAAGACTTAAAGATTTAAATTCGAGGTTTAAAAATATTCTTACAGCTAAAATCAATAAACCAGATGATGAACTTATATATGCACTAATTGTTAAAAATTTTTCAGATAGCCAAATAATTTTAGATAAAAAACTCATAGATTTTATTTGTAAGAGAATAACTAGATCATACGATAAAATATCGGAATTTATATGTACAATTGACGAAATTAGTTTAAAAAAAAAAAAACCTATTAATTTAAAAATAATTAAAGAAATTTTAGGAGTATCAAATTGAATAAATTTAGAACACATACTTGTGGTGAACTCACAAAAAAATTTACTAAAAAAGATGTAATTTTATCTGGCTGGATAAATAAAAAAAGAGATCATGGAAATCTTCTTTTCATCGATCTTAGAGATCATTATGGGATAACTCAATGTGTAATTGATAAAGAAAATAAATTTTTTAAAGAATTGGAAAAGCTTCAACTTGAAACAGTTATAAAAATAAATGGTAAAGTTATAGAAAGAACCAAAGAAACAATTAATAAAGATCTTTTAACAGGTGAGATCGAAGTTGCTATTGAAAAATTCGAAATTGTTGGAAAAACAAAAGAGTTGCCTCTCCCTGTTTTTAGTGATCAAGAATATTCTGAGGAGATAAGACTTAAGTATAGATTTCTAGATTTAAGAAGAAAACAAATTCATAATAATATTATCTTAAGATCAAAAGTAATTTCTTTTATTAGAAAAGAAATGGAAAAGATGGATTTTTTAGAGTTTCAAACTCCCATATTAACTTCATCAAGTCCTGAAGGAGCAAGAGACTTTCTTGTTCCAAGTAGATTAAATCCTGGAAAATTTTACGCTTTACCCCAAGCACCACAACAATTTAAACAACTAATAATGGTTTCAGGATTTGATAAATATTTTCAAATTGCGCCCTGCTTCAGAGACGAGGATGCAAGAGCAGATAGAAGTCCTGGTGAATTTTACCAACTAGATATAGAGATGTCATTTGTTGAACAAGAAGATGTTTTTTTTGTAATTGAGAACCTATTTCTAAAATTGTTTAAGGAATTTTCGAATAAAAAACTAGCAAATGAAAAATTTCCTAGAATAAAATATTCAGAAGCAATTGAAAAATATGGAACAGATAAACCCGATCTAAGAAATCCACTGACTATCTCCAATATTACAGAAATTTTTAGCAGAGATGATGTAAAATTTGATATTTTTAAAAAAGAAGTTTCAAAAGGAAAAGTTGTAAAAGCAATCATTACAAAGAATACGAAAGATAAACCAAGAAGTTTTTTCGATAACATTGATAATTGGGCCAAGAAAGAAGGATCAGGCGGTTTAGCATATTTCACCTTTATTGAAGAAAATAGTAAAATTGTAGGTAAGGGTCCTGTTGGAAAGTTTTTTTCTTCAGAAGCTTGTGAAAAAATTTTGAAATTAACTAATTCTAAAATTGGTGACAGTATTTTCATGTCATGTGGACAAAAAAAAGATGTTGAAAAAGTTCTCTCTTTAGCAAGAAACAAAATTGCTGAGGATTTGAACTTAATATCTAATGATGTATTTTCGTTTTGTTGGATAATTGATTATCCCATGTATGAAGTAGATGAAAAAACAAAAAAAATTAAATTTAGTCATAACCCCTTTTCAATGCCCCAAGGAGAAATAAAAGATATTGATTTTTCTAAACCATTAGAAATGAAAGCATATCAATATGATATTGTTTGCAATGGAATTGAATTATCTTCTGGAGCAATTAGAAATCATATCCCAGAATTAATGTATAAACTTTTTGAAATAGCTGGATACAAAAAAAAAGATGTAGATAGTAAGTTTAGCGGAATGATAAATGCACTAAGTTATGGTGCACCTCCTCACGGTGGAATAGCTCCAGGAATTGACAGAATAGTAATGTTACTTGCAAATGAGGCAAATATAAGAGAGGTTACAATGTTCCCAATGAACCAGAATGCTCAAGATTTAATGATGATGGCACCATCTGAGGTCAGTGAAGAACAATTAAAAGAACTTCAGCTTTCAATTATCCAAAAAAAATAATTACTTTTTTCCTTTAAGATTTATTCTGATATCGGATAAGTCAATAAGTTTTCTTTTATAATCGTTTCTTACAAAACCCTTACTGGTGATATCTTTTACAATTTTGATTAACTCGTTATTTTCATCATTCATAACTCCTGCATTTTTTTCATCCGTCTTGTCTGATCTTCCAATTGATGGAGTATGAGCAAGATCTTCTCTATTTAAGTATGAAATAGCAAGTTCTCTAAAAATATAATCTAAAATAGACGAGGCAGAAAGAATTCTATCATTACCATAAACTTTTCCCGATGGTTCAAATTTTGTGTCTACATAAGCACTGACAAATTCGTCCAATGGAACGCCATACTGCAAACCCAAAGATATAGCTATGGCAAAATTATTCATTAAAGCTTTCACTAGTTCACCTTCTTTACTAGTATCGATAAAAATTTCACCAATCTTTCCATCCTCATATTCACCTGTATGTAAGTAAACCTTGTGATCTCCTATGGTAGCTTTTTGAATATAACCTTTTCTTCTGTCGGGCATACTAAATCTTTTATTAACTGAATCATTTAAATTTTTGACAAAAGTATTATTCATATTTTTATTGTCATCAATTTTGTTTACTGTCTTGATTTGTTTTTCTTTATCACTGAGATTGTCTACTGTTTTAAGATTCTTATCTAAATTTTTAGTTTTTCGATTATCAATTTTCATGTCTAATATTTCAAATTTTCCATCTTCTTTTTTTTCAAGATTTTCTAATTCTTTTTCGCCTATTTTATCTAGGTAATGACTTACTTTAAAAGTGCAGGTATAAAAGGTTTCAACGAGATATTTTGCCATGATAATTTCCTTATTTATTTTGAGTATTAAAGATTCTATTGTATATACAAAATTAATTTTTAGTCTAATTTATTTTTTACAATTTAAAATTGAAAAAAAACTAATTTTTTATGTTGACTCTATTTAAACAAATTTTCACATGGTGGAATCACCAAACCCTAGGAACAAGACTTCACACTTTTTTCAAAGGAAAATTTGTTGGCAAAGATGAAAATGGCAACAAATACTATGAAAGCAAAAATGGACGAAGATGGGTTATATATAATGGAGAAGTAGATTCAACAAAAATACCTAATGAGTGGTTTTCTTGGATTCATTTTACAAAAAATAAAATAGAAAAAGTCCAAGATCAAAAAAAATTTTCTTGGCAAAAGTCCCACAAACCCAATCTTACTGGAACAGATAAAGCCTATCATCCCAAAAAAAGTGAAAATGAAAATAAAAAATATAAATCTTGGAAAGAGTAAAATTGCAATAATCTCAATTTTTTTTTATCTTCTTACGATAAACGCTGTTCAAGCTGATGACCTTGATTATTTTGGAAAAAAAATTGATATTAGAATTTTAGACAAACTAAGTTCAAAAAGTAAATTATTAAATTTAAATATTGGCGAAAATTTTTTATATAAAAATTTAGAAATTAAAGTTTTGAAATGCAAAAATTCTAAATTTGACGATAATCCAGAAATAACCACATATCTTCAAGTAAAGGATAATAAAAATTCTAATAATGACGAGGTTTTTGTTTTTAATGGATGGACTTTTTCATCCAGTCCGTCAATCCAAGTTTTTGATCACCCAGTTTACGACTTATGGATTTTAAAATGTTATTAAACAATTTTTTCGTTGTCTAGCCAAGTTACATTGAATTTTGAATCAATAAATTTTTCGTGATTCAAAAGTTTTTTGTGTAACTTAATTGTTGTTGTAATTCCCTCTATAACAAATTCGTCTAAAGATCTTAAAGTTCGCTGTATTGCTTCCGTTCTATTTCTGCCATGACAAATTAGTTTACATACCATACTGTCGTAGTAGGGTGTTACTTTGAAACCTTGATAAATCGAACTATCCACTCTGGTTCTAAACCCTGACGGTTGATGACACATTCCAATTAACCCTGGGGATGGCTGAAAATTTCTGCTTGGGTCTTCTGCGTTTATTCTACACTCAATAGCATGACCCCTCGGGTTAATGTCAGACTGTTCTAAGGCAGTGTTTCCTGTATATGCAATCCATATTTGTTCTTTGATAATATCTATTCCAGTGACCATCTCTGTAACAGGATGTTCAACTTGAACCCTTGTGTTCATTTCTAAAAAATAAAATTTACCATCTTCATAAATAAACTCTACTGTTCCAGCTCCTTCGTAACCAATTTTAGATACCATATTAACTGTCCTATCAAATAGATCTTTACGAATTTCATCAGTCAAAACAGGACTTGGAGTTTCTTCAATTAATTTTTGATGTCGTCTTTGAACAGAACAATCTCTTTCATGCAAGTGGACTGTATGATTTTTTCCCGAAAGCACTTGAACTTCAATATGACGTGGATTTTGAAAAAATTTTTCAATATATACCTCATCATTTGCAAAAAATTTCTTAGCCTCTGATTTAGCAGTTAAAAATAAGTTATCAAATTCTTTTTCAGACCTTACAATCTTCATTCCCTTTCCACCACCTCCACCAGCAGCTTTAATAAGGATAGGAAACCCAATTTCTTTGGCTAACTTTTTACCACTTTCTAAATCTGAGATACCACCCTCAGAACCCTCGATAACAGGCAAACCATATTTTTTTGCAATTTTTTTTGCTTCAATTTTATCACCCATCATCTTGATAAGTTTTGAAGACGGTCCAATAAATTTTATATTATTTTCTTCAAGCATGTTGGCAAAATTAAAATTTTCTGACAAAAATCCATATCCTGGATGAACTGCTTCAGTTTTTGTTATCTCTATCGCTGATAATATTGCAGGAATATTTAAATAGCTATTAGCAGGCTGATGAGAGCCAACGCAAATACTCTCATCGGCTAGTTTAACATGCATACTTTCTTTATCTACATCTGAATGTATTGCTACTGTTTGAATTCCCCATTCTTTACATGCTCTAATAATCCTAACAGCTATCTCACCTCTATTAGCTATTAAAATTTTTTTAAACATTTTTAATCGATTACTACGAGAGTCTGACCATACTCAACGGGTTGACCGTCTTCAACATTCACACTTTGAACGACGCCGTCTTTAGGAGAGGGAACATGATTCATTGTTTTCATGGCCTCAACTATCATTACAGTATCACCTTTTTTAATTTTTTTACCAGTTTCGACAAATTTTTTTGCCCCCGGTTCAGGTGCCAAATAAGCCGTGCCAATTATTGGAGATTTGATTTCAGTCCCAGATATGATTTCAACTTTTTTCTTATTTTTTTCTATTGTAATTTCTGGTGATATATTTTGGCTTAATTTATTTTGTCTAGACACTTTAATTTTTGTATCTTTTTCAGAATACTCAAGTTCAGTAAGTTTAAATTCTTCTAGGTTATCAACCAATTCTTTAATTAATTTTTTATTAATTTTCATTTTTTAAAAGTTTATGCATTGCTATTATGGCTAAAATATATCCTTCACCTCCAAGACCAAAAATTCCACCATTTACTACATCACTTATTAGAGATTTCTGTCTAAATTCCTCTCTTTTGTAAATATTTGATATATGGACCTCTATTTTCTTTTTTTTAAATATTTCTAATGCATCTCTAATAGCTACGGATGTATGGGTAAATGCTGCTGCATTGATTATAATTCCATCAAATTTTTCATTTGCTGATTGTATTATAGACACTATTTCACCTTCTACATTTGATTGAGTAAATTCAACTTTAAGATCAAGCTCTTTACATTTTTCTTCACATTTTTTTTTTAAATCTTCATAAGTTATAGAACCATATTGTGATTGTTCTCTTTGGCCTAATAGATTAAGATTTGGACCGTTTAGAAAAAGTATATTTAAACTCATAAGTTATACATAATGAAAAAAACCAAAAAAATCAAAATTATTTTGAATGGAAAATCAAGATCTTTAAAAAAGATAACATCAGTTTACGATTTAGTAAGGTCTTTAAAATTATCAACAGATAAAGTAGCCATTGAATTGAATAAAGAAATAATAAATAAGAAATCTATTAAAAATTTATATTTAAAAAATAAAGATAAGGTAGAAATTGTGCATTTTATTGGAGGAGGTTGATGAAGGATTTTTTTAAAATTGCTAATAAGAAATTCAAGTCAAGGTTAATTGTGGGTACTGGAAAATATAAAAGTTTTTCAGAATGTGCAAAAGCAATTAAATATTCAGGTGCTGACATAGTTACTGTAGCAGTCAGGAGGGTAAATATAGTTGATAAAAAAAAACCTTTACTGATGGATTATATTGATCCAAAAAAAATTACTTATCTTCCTAATACAGCTGGATGTTTCACCTCGGAAGATGCACTTAGAACCTTGCGATTAGCAAGAGAAATAGGGGGTTGGAAATTAGTTAAACTTGAAGTTCTAGGAGATAAAAAAAATTTATTCCCAGACATGATTGAGACATTAAGATCTACTGAAGTTTTATCAAAAGAGGGATTCAAAGTGATGGTATACTGTAATGATGACCCACTAATGGCAAAACGTTTAGAAGATTCAGGTGCAGTTGCTATTATGCCATTAGCAGCTCCTATTGGATCTGGCTTAGGTATTCAGAATTATACAAACATAAGAATAATTAGAAATCAAACAAAGTTACCTGTTATAATTGATGCTGGTATTGGCCAAGCTTCAGATGCAGTCATTGCTATGGAATTAGGATGTGATGGTGTTTTAATTAATACAGCAATTGCAAGAGCAAAGAAACCATTTGAAATGGCTCAAGCCATGAAGTTTGCTGTTATATCAGGAAGAAAATCTTTTATTTCAGGAAGAATTTTAAAAACGTTACACGGATCTGCCTCAACAACAAACAAAGGTATTATTTAGGTCTTCTACTTTTGTTTTTTCTAAAAAACTTTTTCTTTTTGAAGTTTTTTGACTTATATTTTGGTTTTCCTTTAAGTTTTTTTTCTATTTTCTTCCCAATTATTATTTTTTTTAGTTCAACTGATTTCTTTAACTCTTCTAAAACTTTTTTACTTTTGTTCAAAAACTCGATTTTATACTCGGGGACTAATATAGACAAATCTCCATCAAAAGATATTTTAATTTTGTTTTTCTTCTCAATATAAAGTATATCTTCTTTAAAATTTTCATTGAGAAAATTTTTAATTTTTTCAGGTATAGTAATCTTCACAAACTTTGCTTTGTTTTTAACAGCGTTAATCTCAACAATCTTAATTACTTTTTGAGCAAATGACTCATTGGTTAAGGAGATATTCCATTGAACGCTACTTTCTCTTAATCTTTGGCGAGACATTTCAAGCAATCCAAAGCTACTAATTCTCCCAATTTGAATTCTTGCTCTATCTTTTCTACATCTTTCTTTTAGTCGTCTTTCAACTTGTCTTCTGTTTCCAAAGCTCATCATGTCTATAAAGTCGATTATAATGAGTCCTGAAAGGTCTCTTATCTTAATTTGTCTGGCCATTTCCTCTGCTGCTTCCAAATTAGTATCTAATGCTGTGCTTTCGACATTTTTTTGTTTAATTGATCTTCCAGAGTTAACATCTATTGAAACTAAAGCTTCCGTAGGGTTGATAACTAAATATCCTCCCGAAGATAATTTAACTTGTGTGTCATAAATATCATTGAGTTTACTTTCAATATTTTCTTTGATGAAAAGGGGAACTTTATCTCTATATTTTTTAATTTTTTTGACGTGACTAGGCATCAAAAGTTTCATAAAATTTTTTGCTTTTTGATATCCTTCATTACCATCAACTATTATATTTTGAGTTTCATCATCGTAAATATCCCTCAGAGTTCTTTTAATAATGTCACTCTCCTGGTGAATTAGTTTTGGAGCAATTGAGTTCATTGCATTTTCTTTAATTGTTTCCCAGGATTTTAACAAACTTTGAAGATCATAATTAATTTCATTTTTGCTTTTATTTGAGCCAGCAGTTCTAACGATTAATCCCATTTCTTTTGGAATAGTTATCTCGTTTAGAATCGATCTTATTTTTTTTCTTTCACCTGAATTAAAAATTTTTCTTGAAATACCACCACCCTTCGGTGTATTTGGCATTAAAACTATATATTTACCTGCAATAGATATAAAAGTTGTTAAAGCTGCACCTTTTAAGCCTCTCTCATCTTTTAATACCTGAACTAATATAACTTGATTTGGTTTTATTACCTCTTGAATTTTGTATCTTTTAGAAGGGGCTTTGCTTTGTTTAAAATGCCCATCATTTTGATTTTCTACATCTAGCTTTTTCTCAACAGCCTGATTATCATTTTTATCGTTATCAATTTCTGACTCTTCTTTTTCACTCTGTTTTGCTAATTCTTCTCTTACTTGTTTTTCCTCTTCTTTTATTCTTTCTAAATCACTTGAAGGTATTTGGTAGTAATCTGATTGAATATCATTAAATGATAAAAACCCATGTCTCTCTCTACCAAAATCAACAAAGGCTGCCTGAAGCGAGGGTTCGATTCTACTTACTTTTCCTAAATAAATATTGTTTTTTATGAGAGTATTTTTTATACCTTCATATTCATAGTCTTCAATATTTCCGTTTTCTTTAAGTACAACGCGTGTTTCATCCGGATGCGAAGCATCAATGTATAAATTCTTTTCCATAATGTAAGTGTTAAAATTTTCATTTTTTTTAAATTCTGATGCCTTATCTTTAACAAATTCATGAATTAAATGAAACTAAAATGAGCAAATATTTTAAAAAAACTTTAACAATTTTTCTCTCATCAATTTTACTATTGTTGATTGTAACGGTTTCAATATTATGGGGTTTTTCTAATGATTTACCTGATTATAAGTTTTTAAAAAATTATAAAGCACCAGTCTCTAGTAAAGTTTACTCAGGGGATGGCGATTTAATTCAAGATTTTTCATCAGAGAAAAGAATTTTCATACCTTATAATTCGATTCCACCCAAAGTTATAAATGCATTTCTTTCAGCTGAGGATAAAAATTTCTTTGATCATCCCGGTGTTGATGCAAAAGGAGTTTTAAGAGCAGTCATTAAGAATTTTTCGAATATAGTAAACTCAAGGAGGTTAGAGGGAGCTTCTACAATTACTCAGCAAGTAGCTAAGAATTTTTTATTATCTAACGAAGTAAGTTTAAACAGAAAACTTAAGGAAGCTATTTTAGCATTCAGAATAGAGAGAAGCCTCAGTAAAGAGAGGATACTTGAACTTTATTTGAACCAAATTTACTTAGGACAAGGAACTTATGGTATTGCATCTGCAAGCCTAGAATATTTTGACAAATCTAATGATGAACTTCAATATGTAGAGGCTGCTTTGTTAGCTGCCCTACCTAAAGCGCCAAGCAGATACAATCCATACAAAAACAAAAAACTTGCCAAATTTAGAAGAGATTTAGTTTTAAAGAATCTACTTGATAATAATTATATAGGTAAAAAAAAGTATGAAGAATTAAAAAGTTCCAAGATTAAATTAAAAAAAAGGGAAAAAGTTTTTTTAGAAGATTCTAGATATTATGTTGAAGAAATACGAAAAAATACAATTAAACAACTGGGATATGACAAAGTCTATAAAGAAGGTTTAAATATTAAAACACCTCTTAATTTAAAGCTTCAAAAATTAGCAGTTACCTCTTTGAGAGAAGGGATTGAAAAATATGATAGAAGAAAAGGATGGAGGGGACCAATTCAAAATATTGATCTTAATATTAAAGAATGGTCTGACAAAATTAAATTAAAAAAACTTGAAAAAACTCTAGACTGGAAAATTGCAAGAGTTACAAAAATTGGTATTTCAAACTTCGAAATCATTACTTCTGATGGAGATATAGGTTTTATTACAAATGAAAATATTAAATGGACAAGAAAAACAAACACCTCTTTTAAAGAGGGGGATATTATTTATGTAAAAAAAAAAGAGGGATCTAATGAGTATATTTTAAAACAACTTCCTACTGCAAATGGAGCAATCGTAGTAATGGACCCATACAACGGCAGAGTTCTAGCTCTGAGCGGCGGTTTTAGTTTTAATCAAAGTGAATTTAATAGAGCAACCCAAGCACAAAGACAGCCAGGATCTGCATTCAAACCTTTTGTTTACGCAGCTGCTTTAGAAAATGGCTATTCTCCATCAACATTAGTTTTAGATGCACCATTAGTCTTAGAACAAGGAACAGATTTAAAAATGTGGAAACCTGAAAATTATGGTAAAAAGTTTTATGGACCATCCACTTTGAGGATGGGTCTTGAGAAATCAAGAAATCTTATGACTGTGAGAATTTCACAGGACTTGGGTCTAAAAAAGATCACTAAAATTTCAAAAGAGTTAGGTATTTATGAAAATCCAGATGAATTACTCTCAATTTCTTTGGGATCTGCCGAGACTACTTTACTAAAATTGACAAGTGCATACTGCTCATTTGTAAACGGAGGAAAATTAATTGAACCAAAACTAATTGACAGAATTCAAGATAGTGAGGGAAACACAATATTTAAAACTGAAGTAAGAAAATGTAGAAATTGCGAGGATGTATCAATACAAAGTAATGATGTTCCTGAAATTAAAGATGACTCCAAACAAATTTTCTCTCCCCAGACCGCATATCAAATTACATCAATTTTAGAGGGAGCAACTAAAACTGGGACAGCAAAAAAATTAAGAGATTTAAAAATGGATCTTGCTGGAAAAACCGGAACAACAAACAAGAATACAGATACCTGGTTTATAGGTTTTACATCAGATTTAGTAATAGGTGTTTATGTGGGTTATGATGAACCAAAATCGCTTGGAAAATTTGAAACTGGAGCTAAAACAGCAATGCCAATATTTAAAAGTTTTATAAAATCAGCTTTAAAAAAAGAAAATACGAGACCATTTAAAGTACCTGAAAACATCACCATGATGGTTGTTGATTCTAAAACTGGAAAAAAAGTAAGCTTTGCCTCTAAGAAAACATTAATCGAGTCTTTTAAAAGCAATAAAGTTCTAGAAAAAACTAATATTTCAAAAAAAATTAATAATAGATTTAACAATAATAATATATTAAGGTTTTATTAATGAGTGAAGAATTCTTTCAAAATGTAACTGAAGTCAACAAAGTTAATCAAAGAATTAAGGAGTATCTTTGAAAAGCACAACTTTGAAAAAAAAATAGAAAATTACAATAACTTAATTTTATCGGAAAATTTCTGGAAGGATAAATCTGAAGCTCAAAAAGTTCTTAAAGAAAAAAAATTCCATGAAACTTTAATAAATTCTTACACAGAAACTACCAAATATTTAAAAGAGTTAGAGGAATTTTATAATCTAGCTTTAGAGGAAAATAATAAAAACTTAATTCAAGAAATATTAGAAAATATTAAAAACCTTAAAAATAAAGTTAAGAAAAATGAGATTAAATGTTTTCTTTCAAAAGAAACTGATAGTAATGATTGTTTTTTAGAAATTCACGCTGGTGCTGGAGGAACAGAAAGTCAAGATTGGGCAGAGATGCTTAGAAGAATGTATACGAAATGGGCTCAGTCAAAAGAATTTAAAAGCCATATTATTAGTGAACATAAAGGTGATGAAGCAGGTCTCAAATCGTCAACTATAAAAATATCTGGTGATTATGTTTTTGGATGGCTTAAAACAGAGTCTGGAATTCATAGATTAGTAAGAATATCGCCATTTGACTCTGGTGCTAGAAGGCATACAAGTTTTGCAAGTGTTTGGGTTTATCCTGTAGTTGATGAGAACATTGATGTTGAAATTTTAGATAAAGACCTAAGAATTGATACGTATAGATCTAGTGGAGCGGGTGGACAACACGTAAATACTACTGACAGCGCAGTCAGGATTACGCATCTTCCAACGAAAATTGTTGTACAGTGTCAAAATGAAAGATCTCAGCATAAAAATAAAGAAACTTGTATTCAAATGCTTAAAGCAAGATTATATAATTTTGAATTGGGAAAGAGAGAAAAAGAAAACGAAAACAAACAAGACTCTAAAAAAGACATAGGGTGGGGTCATCAAATAAGATCATATGTCTTGCACCCATATCGATTAGTTAAAGACAACAGGACTAATCATGAATCAAGTGATCCACAAAAGATATTAGACGGAGATATAGATAGCTTTTTAGAAAACTCTTTATTTAAATTAGATGCTTAGAACAATTTCTCAAATATTACTTATAATAATTTTTTTAGTAATTTCGTTTTTTGTTTATTTAAGTGTTTACGGAATAAATACTGATAAGCTCAATGGAATTATTAATGAGAAAATCTCTCAGAGGGATAGTGATTTTGACATTAAATTAAATAAGATTAAGATTTTTCTAGATATAGGAAGTTTTAAATTAGAGGCCAAAACAAAAAATCCAATCGTATTTTATAAAAAAAATAAAATAGAGTTACAAAGTATAAGCACTGTTTTACCTTTGCTATCTATTTTTACTCAAGAAGCAAAAATAGAAAATTTAAAATTAATTACCAAAAAAAATAAGGTAAAAGATTTAATTGAGTTTGGTAGGGGCTTTCAAAATACTACTCAATTGTTCATTTTAAAAAAGATAGTGAAATCTGGAGATATTTCCGTAGAAGCCAAGATAAATTTTTCTGAAGACGGTAGCATCTTAAAAGATTATATAATAGATGGTGATCTTGAAAATGTTAAATTAAAGTTACTAAATAAAGATATTATTGAGAATATTAAATTTGGTTTCATCATAAAAAATAATGATTACATTATTTACAATGCCTCATCCCTTTATCAGGATATAAAATTCAAATCAGACGAAATCAGAATAAAAAAAAAAGACAGCGCCTTTTTATTTAACGGCAATATTTCTACATCAAAAAATGATCTTCGTCTTAAAATGATATCAAAAATATTCCAACTAGATTTAGGGACTTTTGAAAACGATAAAATTATATTTTCTTCAAATAACAAGTTTTCTTTCAAGTTAAGTAAAAAGTTTAAATTTTCAAATATAAATGCAAGTTCAAAATTTAATATAGAAAGTTTGGAATATTTAAACTCTAGTTTAAAGGAATTTTTTCCAGGTTACAAAAATGGAGTAAAATTTGAAAATAACGTAATAAATTTAGATTATCAAAATGGAAATTATAAGATATCAGGAGATAGTGAATTAAATGTAAATGAAGACATAGATAGTCTAAGCTATTCAATTGAGAAAAAAAAAGATAAAATTTTTTTTAAAACAGATTTTGGGATTAAAAATAATGCATTAAATCTTGAACTTTTGAACTATACAAAAAAAAAAGATACTAAAAGCAATCTTATTGTAGAAGGTGTTGTAAATAAGAATAATTCAGTCTTTTTAAATAAAATAAACTTCGCTGAGTCTAAAAATTTTATTAAGGTTAAAAATATCAATTTAAATTCCAAAAAAAAATTAAAAAGGATTGACCAAATTGATGTTGATCTCGTAAATAATAACGATCAAATCAGTCAATTAAATATAAAAAGAAAAAAAAGCAATTACTCTATTAATAGTAAAATATTTGATGGAACAAAAATCCTTGATAGAATATTATTTTCAAAGAGTGACGGAAACCTTTTTGATGTCTTTGAAAAATTAAACTCAAAAATTACAATAAATTTTAATACTATTTATATTAATAAAGAAGATTATTTAACTAATTTCAAAGTAGATATGATTGTTAATAATAATCAAATTAAAAATTTAGTTCTATCCTCACAATTTTCAACTAAAGAAGATTTAAAACTTTCAATAAAAACAAATTCAAACAACGAAAGGATAACAGACTTATTTGCAGGTAATGCAAAACCTTTAGTCAAAAAATACGATTTTATAAAAGGTTTTGATGGTGGCTATTTGAAGTTTGACTCTATTGAAAAAAATAAAGTCTCAAATTCAAATTTAAAAATTTTTGATTTTAAATTAAAAGAAGTACCAGCATTAACAAAACTACTTACTCTTGCTTCTTTGCAAGGTATCGCAGATCTACTTACCGGGGAAGGTATAAGATTTAATGAATTCGAAATGATTTTTAATAATAAAGACGGGCTTATGACAATTGAGGAAATTTATTCTCTAGGACCTTCGATATCTATATTGATGGATGGATATATTCAAAAAGATGATTTGGTAAGTCTAAGGGGTACTCTGGTACCCGCAACAACTGTAAATAAAGTCATAGGCTCAATTCCAGTGATTGGAGATTTGCTTGTTGGCAAAAAAGCAGGAGAGGGTGTTTTTGGAGTTAGTTTTAAGATCAAAGGGTATCCAGATGATTTGAAAACAACGGTAAATCCTATTAAAACTTTAACTCCTAGATTTATTACGAGAACGTTAGAGAAAATAAAAAAATCTAGCCAATAATCTTTATTAAAACGTGATTTTTCTTACCATGAGAAAGTTTTAAAACATCATCTTCAAAGTCAGATACATTAATTGCTAAATTTTCATCAGTAACTGTAGAGTTATTTATTTTTAAACCAGAATTTTTTATTGTTCTTCTAATCTCGCTCTTTGAACTAAACAAATTAGTTTTGATAGAGAGATCAATTATATTTAAACCATTATTAATTTGATCTTTTTTAATTTTTATTACTGGTAACTCATCTCCTGAGCCACCCGCGAATGTTTTTTTTGCTGTTTCTGAAGCTTTAAATGCAGCTGCTTTACCATGTAAAAGAGTAGTGGCTTCATTAGCTAAAAGAGTTTTTAAATCATTTATGTTTTTATCCCTAATACTTTCAATTTCAGAGACATCTTTATCGGTAAACATCTTCAAAAATTTAACAACATCTCTATCATCTGTATTTCTCCAAAATTGCCAGTAGTCATAAGATGACAAAAGTTTTTTATCTAACCAAACAGCTCCCTTCTCAGTTTTCCCCATTTTTGCTCCAGATGCCAAAGTAATTAATGGCGTTGTTAGACCATAAACTTGCTTAGTTGAATATCTTTTTACTAACTCTACACCATTTACGATATTACCCCATTGATCAGATCCACCAATTTGCATTAAACAATTTTTAGTTTTGTTAAGTTCTAAAAAATCATATGCTTGTAGTATCATATAGTTAAATTCCATATAGCTTAAAGATTGCTCTCTCTCCAATCTAAGTTTTACGCTATCAAAACTTAGCATTTTATTAATAGTAAAATGTTTTCCGATCTCTCTTAAAAACTTTATATAATTTAGTTTACCCAGCCATTTATAATTGTTTACATAAATAGGACGGGTTTTTGAATTTTTGTTATTTAGAAATATTGAAAAAACTTTCTTAATATTTTTTATGTTCTTTTCGATTTCTTTTTCTGTAAGAATTTTTCTTGTTTCTTCTTTTCCTGAAGGATCGCCTATTCTTGTAGTACCTCCTCCGAGCAATATAATTGGTTGATGTCCATGTTTTTGCAACAACCTTAAGCACATAATTTGGAGTAAGCTCCCAACGTGTAAACTTTGAGCAGTACAGTCGAAACCAATGTAAGCTCTTATTTTTTTCTTATCCATTAGCCCACTAAGGGACTCTAAATTAGTACATTGATTAAAATATTCTCTTTCATTAAACTCTTTCAAGAATGAATTTTTCATATTTTTATAAAATTGGTCGTTTTCAATATACCTATATTAACTTAATTAAAAAATAAATATTATGTCTAAAAATTACTATAGCCTTGGGTTAATGAGCGGTACATCTGGAGATGGAGTTGATGCATCTTTAATAAATTCTGATGGGGACTCAAATTATATAGTAGAAATAAACAAGTATTTTGAATATGAAAATAACTTTAGTCAAAAAATACATTCACTAAAAGATAAAATAAACACAGCCGCTGATCTTGAAACACATTTCAAGGAAATTAAAGCTTTAGAGAAGGAATTAACAATTTTTCACTCAAAAGTAGTAATGGACATAGTTAAAAGTATAAAGAAGAAAATTGATTTTGTGGGTTTTCACGGACAAACAATATTTCACGATCCAACAAAAAAAATCTCTAAACAAATAGGAGATGGTAAACTTTTATCCCAGTTAACAAAGACAACTGTCATTTATAATTTTAGACAAAAAGATATTCAAAATGGCGGAGAAGGAGCGCCACTAACTCCTATTTTTCATAAGGTATTAGTAAAACAAAATAGAATTGAATTACCTGTATGTGTATTAAACATTGGTGGGATTTCTAATGTTACAATAATTGAGGATTATGAGCAAAATAATCTCAAAAGCAGAGATTTAGGACCAGGCAATTGTTTAATTGATGCATGGGTCAGAAAAAACAAAAAAGGAAATTTTGATAAAGATGGCGCCTATGCAGCAATGGGTAAAACAAATGATTTGATGTTAAACCAAGCTCTGGATAATTTTGATAATCGACCTGATAAGAATAGACTTTCCTTTGACACTAAAGACTTTGACATAAATTTTTTAAGAGGTGTAAGTTTTGAAGATGGAGCTGCAACTTTGACAAACCTATCTGGGACAATAATTGAGGGTGGTTTATTTTCTTTGTTAAGTGAAAAAATAAAAAAATCATGTAAGGTTTTGGTATCAGGAGGTGGAAGAAAGAATAAATCTTTAATTCAAATTATAAAGTCAAGATTATCAAAAAACTTGCTAATTGAACCAATAGATGATTATGGAGTAGATGGAGACTATGTCGAATCCCAAGCATTCGCATTTTTAGCGATTAGAAGTTTCTTAGAGTTGCCAATATCATTTCCTGATACTACAGGGTGTAAAAGTCCTACTACAGGTGGCGAAGTTGTGAAAAATTTTTAATATAAAGCAGATTCTTTTTTAATATATTTATCCAAAACCTTTTTTAAATTCTCCTCGGATTTTGTAAAAAAATGATTTGCATCAGGCACAGACTCAAACTCAACTTTAATTCCTTTTTGGGATGCGAGTCTTTTATCAAGTTCATTAATATATTCTTTAGGCACCAACTCATCTTTTTTTCCATAAACCATTAGCCCTGATGTAGGACATGGAGATAAAAAAGAAAAATCATAAACGTTAGGTTGTGGCGATATAGATATAAATCTACTGATTTCAGGTCGTCTCATTAGCAATTGCATAGAGATTAAAGATCCAAAAGAAAACCCAGCAACCCAACATTGAGAATTGTCAAAATTTTCTCTCTCTAACCAATCAAGTGCAGCTGCAGCATCAGCTAATTCTCCTTGACCATTATCAAACTCTCCATCGCTTTTGCCTACTCCTCTAAAATTCACTCTACAAACTGAAAAACCGTTATCCATAAAAGCATGAAAGGTATCTACAACAACTTTATTGTTCATCGTTCCACCGTATTGTGGATGAGGCTGAAGTACTAAAGCTATTGGAGATGTAATTTTCTGACTTTTAAAATATTTTGCTTCTAATCTTCCTGCTGGTCCAGGTATGAAGATTTCTAAAATTTTATTTTCCATGTTTGTTAATGATTATTATTCTCACTAAAAAACTTTATTTATCATATTGCAGTGTCAATTTGCGAGTCTTTTTCTTTAATGCAATCTTGACTATTTTAGTCGGGTATATATATAAGTCCCATAAATTGCGGATTATGAAGCTAAATACTAAATCACGATATGCTGTAATGGCACTTGCTGATATGGCAAGATTTGACGGAAAAAACCCAGTTAGTTTAAGAGATATATCTCTTAGACAAAGCATATCTTTACTTTATCTAGAGCAGATTTTTTTAAGATTAAAAAAAAATAATATTGTCAAAAGTGTAAGAGGTACAAATGGTGGTTACATTATATCTAAAAATATAAATGATCTGAAAATTTCAGATATATTTTATGCGTTAGATGAAAAAGTAAAAACAGTTGGATGTAAAAAAGAGTCGAAAAAAGGTTGCAACGGTAAATCTTCAAAATGCATAACCCATAATTTATGGGATGAACTAGATTTACACATTAACTCTTTTTTTGAAAATAAAAGATTAGGTGATTTAGTAAAAAAAAAAGAGAGTAGAAATTAATGAGAGAAAAAGAACTAGAAAAATTAAAGGATTATAAATACGGTTTTTCAACTGACATTGAAAATTTTAAAGCTCCAAAAGGTTTAAATGAAGATGTAATTAAATTTATATCAAATATTAAAAAAGAACCAAAGTGGTTGCTGGACTGGAGATTAAAAGCTTACAATAGAGTAAAAGTTTTAAAAGAGCCAAACTGGCAAAAACCAAAGTATCCTAAAATTGATTATCAAGACTTATATTATTACTCTGCGCCAAAAAGTTTTAAAGAAAAACCAAAAAGTTTAGATGAATTAGATCCAAAACTTATTGAAACTTACAATAAACTCGGCATTCCGTTAAATGAGCAGAAAAGACTAAATGGTATAGCAGTTGATGCGGTATTTGATTCAGTTTCTGTAGCTACGACTTTTAAAGATACACTGACTGAAAAAGGAATTATTTTTTGTTCTATATCTGAAGCAATTCAAAAACATCCGGATTTAGTAAAAAAATATTTAGGTTCCGTAATACCAATTACTGATCATTACTTCGCAACATTAAATTCAGCGGTATTTACTGACGGGTCATTTGTTTATATTCCACCAGGTGTGAGATGTCCTATGGAGCTTTCTACTTACTTTAGAATAAATGCTTCTGATACTGGTCAGTTTGAGAGAACTCTCATTATTGCGGATAAAGGTAGCTATGTAAGCTATTTAGAGGGGTGCAC
>CACFJR010000002.1 GCA_902566755.1 uncultured Pelagibacteraceae bacterium | reverse complement strand
CAGCAGTTTTATTAGTTGGTATTGGGAGTGGTTTTTATCTTATTGCAAATTTAGGTCCTGGACCAAGAGATGGATTGATGACAGGAATTCAAAGAATAACAAACTTTCCAATAGCTGCAGTAAGAGCGGGAATTGAAATAACTGTTGTTTCCATTGGTTGGTATTTAGGAGGTATTGTTGGAGTGGGAACACTGTTATTTGCTTTTGGAATTGGTCCGGCTGTAGCACTTGGTCTATATTTAGTAGGAAAATTCTTTAATTGATTTTTGTGTTAAAAAAAACTATTAATTTTTAATGTCATTAAAAAACTTTATGATTGAATCAGCAAACATTCTGTTTGATGATAGTAAAAACGATTTAAGAGCCTTACCAAAAACTGTGAGACTTCAAATTTTGCTAGTTTTGAGTTTTATTTGGTCAGTTGTATTTAGTTTATATATTTTTACATACACAACATTTATTTTCGGTTGGGCTGGAGTTTTTCTTGCGCACCTCGGGCTTATTTTTGCAGTCTACCATACTTTCAAACAATTTCATAAAGCTGAAGAAAAATCAGCAAGTGTTTTTGAGACAAAAAATTTTAACCCGTTTAAAATAATGGCAATTGTTTTTGTAATTGTTTTTATATTTGTTTTTTCAAAAGGTATTGAGGTCCTAACAAATACGAATTCGTATAAGATTCCTTATGGAGGACCAGACAAGTCTGCAATAGAAAAATGGTTACCGTTTACCCAAAAAAAAACAGGGAATTAAATATATATATTTTGAGAATAGAATCAGCTATATTTAAATAGTGAAAAATCTTGTCAAAAATCTCCAATTACTTTTACTAGGAATAATTTTACTTAGCACAATTATCGCGGTGATACTTGAAATAAGAACAATGTTTTTTAATAAAACCGTCACATTAGCTGATTTATTACTAATGTTTCTTTATCTAGAGGTAATGGCAATGGTAAGAGTGTTTTGGGAAGAACAGTCGATAAGTATTTCTTTACCTTTATTGATTGCAATTACTGCACTGAGCAGATTTATAATTTTGCAAGGAAAACAAATGGATGCCTCTCAGCTTCTTTATGAGTCAATTGCAATTGTTTTAATTGCTCTCGCCATAGTAGTATTAAGATTAAGGCACAGTGATAAATTAGGTTTATCTAAAAAGAAAAAAAGAAAATAAAATATTTAATACAACCTGATCTATTGTTATAATTTTTTTATGTGGTTTACCAGAATCAGGCTACATAAATTTGTAAGATTAACTTTTCATCCACCATGAATTAAGTAAAGTTTAAAAAATTTAGTTAAAAAAAAACCCTCTTTCGAGGGTTTTTTTTAAATTACTTTTAGTGGAATTTTACATTCCCATTCCACCCATACCACCCATACCGCCCATACCTCCAGCCGGCATGCCTGGTGTTGAATCCTTTTCTTCTGGTTTGTCTGCAACCATTGCTTCAGTCGTGACTAGCAAACCCGAGATTGAAGCTGCATCTTGAAGAGCAGTTCTAACAACTTTGACAGGGTCAATGATTCCCTCTTTAAACATATCAACATACTGTTCTGACTGTGCATCATAACCGTTTGAGCTTTTGTTAGTTTCTAACAGTTTACCAACAACAACAGATCCATCGACACCTGCGTTTTTAGTAATTTGTCTAATAGGAGCTTGTAGTGCGCTTTTAACAATTTCAACTCCTGCTTTTTGATCGTCACCTTTTACTTTTACTTTATCAAGATCTTGTGAAGCATAAAGCAATGCACAACCACCACCTACAACTATTCCTTCTTCAACAGCCGCTCTTGTTGCATTAAGTGCGTCTTCTACTCTATCTTTTCTCTCTTTAACTTCAACTTCAGTTGCACCACCTACTTTTATAACTGCTACTCCACCTGCTAGTTTGGCTAATCTTTCTTGTAGTTTTTCTTTATCGTAGTCAGAAGTAGTTTCTTCAACTTGTTGTTTGATTTGAGCGCATCTAGCTTCGATGTCAGATTTTTTTCCTGATCCACTTACTATTGTACTGTTTTCTTTGTCAACTTTTACTCTTTTAGCTGAACCTAAGTCATTAAGTTTAACATTTTCAAGTTTGATACCTAAATCCTCTGATATTACTTGACCACCAGTTAAAATTGCAATGTCCTCAAGCATTGCTTTTCTTCTATCGCCAAAACCTGGTGCCTTGACTGCAACAACTTTAAGACCACCTCTTAATTTATTAACAACAAGTGTAGCCAAAGCTTCACCTTCAACATCTTCAGAAATTATCATCAAAGGTCTACCTGCTTGAACAACTGCTTCTAAAAGCGGAACCATCGGCTGAAGATTAGTTAATTTCTTTTCATGTAATAATATTAGTGGGTTTTCTAATTCAGTTGTCATTTTATCCCCATTAGTAATAAAGTATGGAGAGAGGTAACCCCTATCAAACTGCATACCTTCCACTACATCAAGTTCAGTCTCAATACCTTTTGCCTCTTCAACAGTGATAACACCTTCATTACCAACCTTTTGCATAGCTTTAGAAATCATATTACCGATTTCTTTATCACCATTTGCTGAAATTGTACCAACCTGAGCAATTTCATCACTATCTTTTACTTTTTTGGCTGAGGAAATAAGTTTTTGTTTCACATGGTCAACGGCTGAATCTATGCCTCTTTTAACATCCATCGGATTCATTCCAGCGGTTACGTATTTACAGCCTTCTTTTACAATTGCTTGAGCCAAAATAGTAGCTGTGGTTGTTCCATCTCCAGCTTCATCATTAGTTTTGCTGGCTACTTCTTTAACCATTTGAGCACCCATATTTTCAAATTTATCTTCAAGTTCTATTTCCTTAGCTACTGATACCCCATCTTTGGTAGTTCTTGGTGCTCCGTAAGATTTATCAATTACAACGTTTCTACCCTTCGGTCCCAGGGTTACTTTTACAGTGTTTGCAAGTATATCGACACCTTTCAGCATCGCTGTTCTTGCATCTGAGTCAAACTTCACTATTTTTGCCATTTTATACTCCTTTATTAAAAATTATTTTCCTGTTGAAATCCCCATTATGTCAGACTCTTTCATAATACTGTACTCTTTCCCGCCTATTTTAACTTCAGTGCCTGACCATTTACCAAATAATACTTTGTCACCAACTTTGACATCCATTGGAATAATTTTTCCATCTTCAGTTTTAGCTCCACCGCCAACTGCAACAACTTTTCCCTCTTGAGGTTTTTCTTGAGCTGTATCTGGTATAATAATTCCACCAGCAGTTTTTTCACTGCTATCCAAAACTTCTATGAGAACCCTGTCATGTAACGGTTTAAACTTCATAAAAAACTCCTTTAATTATGAGGTTCATATAAAGACCAAAAGATAATTTTTCAAGACAAAGGATGAAATATATAATCCAAAAAAAACCAAGAAATATGCATATTTTTGAGTTATATCATAAAAAATGACTTCAAATTTAGATGAAAAAGGACTTAGGTCAATCTTTGATGAATATGATGTATTCTTTATAGATATCTGGGGTGTGTTACATAACGGTCTCAATCTATTTAAAAATTCTGTTCATGTTCTTGATAAGCTAGAAAAAAATAAAAAAAATTATGTATTGTTAACTAATGCTCCAAGACCAAACTTTACTGTAATCGAATACTTGAAAAAAATGGGTTTAGACGAAAAAAAAGCTCAACATGTTTATACATCTGGCCAAGCTGCTTTAGATCAACTCAAAAATATGAATTTCACTAGTTTTTTTCATATAGGGCCACCAAGAGATTTTGATTTATTTAAAACATTTGAAAGTCAAAAAACTGAAAAAATAGATAGTAGTGATTTTTTATTATGTACAGGACTATTCGACGAACATCAAACAGATTTAAGATTTTATGAAAAATTATTTCTAAATCATACTAAAAAAAAAATGATTTGCACTAATCCAGATCTTGTCGTTGATCGAGGTAATGTCAGAGAATTTTGTGCGGGCACCATAGCACAAATTTTTGAAAAGTTAGGAGGTGAAGTTAAGTATTTCGGGAAACCTTACCCAGAAGTTTATGAAAAAGCATGTAAGAATTTAAGAGATAAAAAGGTGATTTGTATAGGAGATAATCTAAATACTGATATCAAAGGCGCAAATATACAAAATTTTGATTCCCTTTTAATAAATAATGGAATTCACAAAAATGAAATAAGTAATGGTATAAAAGAACTAGCAAAAAAGTATAATGTTAATGTAAACTTCACTCAAACAGAGCTTAAATGGTAAATAACCTTAAAATTTATAAAAACTTTAATTTATCCAAAAATGACAAAGGAGCAATTATTTTAATTGGGAACTTTGATGGTCTTCATAGGGGTCATCAAAAACTTTTTAATAAAGCAAAAAGTTTCAAAAAAAAATTTAAGTTAAAAATAGGAGTAATTACTTTTGACCCAATACCAAAGATGTTTTTTAAAAAGCTTCATAATTATAGGCTTTCAAACTTTGATCAAAAAATCCAACTTTTAAAAAAAAATAACGTAGATTTTATTATAAATAAAAAATTCAATATTAAATTTTCAAAAATAAGTTGTCTTGATTTTGTAAAAAAAATTTTATTTAAAAAAGTAAAGCCAAAATATATTTTTGTTTCAGACAATTTTAGATTTGGCCATAAACGAGCTGGTGATATTAAACTTCTAAAGTCTTTGGAAAAAGACTATGATTACAAAATTATAAATCCATCTCCTCTTAAGAGTAAAAAATTTGTAATCTCATCAACTTTGATAAGAAAAAATCTTGATACGGGGAATTTAAAAAAAGTAAAAAAATTTTTAGGGAGAAATTGGTGCATAGAAGGCAGAGTTGAGAAAGGTAGACAGCTTGGTAAAAAAATCGGTTTCCCCACATGCAACATTGATATGAAGAACTATAAAATTCCAAAAATTGGTGTTTATGCAGTAAAAGTATCTTCTAAAAATAAAAGAAAATTAAAAGGCATCGCAAATATTGGATACAGACCAACATTTAATCAAAAAAAATTAGTTTTAGAAGTAAATATATTTAATTTTTCTGGAAATCTTTATAATAAAAATTTATCAATAGAATTTATAGAATTTATAAGAGATGAGAAAAAATTTAATGGGGTACTTAATTTGAAAAAACAAATTAAAATAGATTGTAAAAAAGCAAAGGCGATATTATCGAATGAGTAAAAGTTCTGTAAATCTTCCAAAAACTTCATTTTCAATGAGAGCAAATCTTCCTCTAAAGGAGCCTGAACTTATTGACTATTGGAACAAGATATCTCTTTACAAAAAGCTTCGTGAAAAAAGTAAAGGAAATGAAAAATTTGTTCTGCATGATGGCCCACCCTATGCAAATGGCAACATTCACATGGGGACTGCTTTAAACAAAATTTTAAAAGATATCGTTACAAAGTTTCACCAAATGAATGGAAAAGACTCAGTGTATGTTCCCGGATGGGATTGCCATGGGTTACCAATTGAATGGAAAATTGAAGAACAATATAAAAAGAATAAAAAGAATAAGAATGATGTTCCAATAGTTGAATTTAGAAAAGAATGCAGAGATTTTGCAAATAAATGGATCGATGTTCATAAAAAACAGTTTCAAAGATTAGGTGTTATAGGAGACTGGAAAGATTATTATTCGACAATGAGCTTCAAAGCAGAAGCTCAAATAGTTAGAGAGTTAGCAAAGTTTCTTAAAGAAGGTAGTTTGTACAAAGGCTACAAACCTGTTTTATGGTCCACTGTCGAAAAAACTGCTTTAGCAGATGCTGAAGTAGAGTACATGGATCATATTTCTGATACTATTTATGCTTCATTTCCAATTAAAAAAACCTCAAATAAAAGCCTTGAGGGTTGTGAAATTATCATTTGGACTACAACTCCATGGACTATACCAGCCAACAAGGCTTTAGCTTATAATAAAAATATTAACTACCAAGTAATTAAAATTGGAGATGAGGGTAATTTTAAAAATAGAAAAATTGTTGTCGCTTCTGATTTATTAGAGCAAGTTTTAAAGGATTGCGAGATTAAAAAATTTGAGAAAATAAGTAAATTATCAGGTAAAGAATTTAAAAATATCATTTGTAGTCACCCTTTAGAAAAGGAGGGTTACACTAATGATATTCCAATGTTGGAGGCGAGTTTTGTCACAACAGAGCAGGGTTCCGGTATAGTTCATTGTGCACCAAGTCATGGACCTGATGATTTTAACTTATGTATAAATAATGGAATTCAGGCAGTTGAAACAGTGGATGATGACGGAAAATATACTAAAAATATTTTGTATTTCGAAGGAATACATGTTTTTAAAGCAAATCCAATCGTTATTGAAAGTTTAAAAAAAAATGAAAGATTGCTTTCTAATGGAAAATTGAACCATACTTACCCTCACTCTTGGAGATCAAAGGCGCCGCTAATCCATAGAGCTACTCCCCAGTGGTTTATATCTATGGAAAGTCACGGACTTAGAAAAAAAGCTTTGGTTGCAATTGATAAAACTGAATTTTATCCTAACAAAGGTAAGGAAAGACTTAAATCAATGATAGAAACCAGACCAGATTGGTGTGTTTCTAGACAGCGAGTTTGGGGAGTTCCATTGCCTATATTCATCTCTAAAAAAGATGAGAAAGTCTTAGTTGATGAGGAAGTCTTTAATAATATTGCTAACATTTTTGAGAAAGAGGGTTCAGATTGTTGGTTTGAAGACAATAAACAAAAGTTTCTTGGGAAGAAATATAACCAAGATGATTTTTACCAGACTACTGATATTGTGGAGGTTTGGTTTGATAGCGGTTCTACCCATTCTTTCGTTTTAGAACAAAGAGATGATCTAAAATGGCCTGCATCTCTTTATCTTGAGGGCTCTGATCAGCATAGGGGTTGGTTTCACTCTTCTCTTTTGGAGTCTTGCGGTACTAGAGGTGAGGCGCCTTTCGAAGCTATTTTATCACATGGTTTTGTTGTAGATGGCAAAGGACTAAAAATGTCGAAATCGCTAGGAAATGTAATTTCTCCAGAAGAAATCTTAAAAAAATATGGAGCAGATATTCTAAGGATCTGGGTTGCGGCATCAAATTATGCTGAGGATTTGAGGATAGATCATAAAATTTTGGAACAGCATGCTGACGCTTATAGAAAACTTAGAAATACATTTAGATATTTGTTAGGAAATTTGAACGATGAGTTATGTGAGGTTGATTTAGAAATAATTAAAGTTGATACATTACCAGAACTTGAACAATTAATGCTTCATAAATTATACAATTTGAATGAAAGCTTCATGAGACATTTCAATTCTTATAATATTCACCTAATTTATAAAGAACTGCTAAACTTTTGCACTGTGGACCTTTCATCATTTTATTTTGATATTAGAAAAGACACTTTGTATTGTGATGAGAAAAATTCAAAAAAAAGAAAAAACTGCCAATTATTACTCAATGTTATCTTAGATAGTTTATTAAAATGGTTTGCACCAATATTATCTTTCACTACAGAAGAAATATTTAAGTTAGTAAATAAAAATAACGGTGAAAAAAGTATTCATTTAAAAAAATTGAATATATTTCCAAAGACGTGGGATAATGTTCAGTTAGAACAAAATTGGAAAAAAATAATTGATATTAGGAATGAGGCTAACTCAAGTATTGAAGCTATGAGAGCTGAAAAAATTATAGGATCAAGCTTAGAAGCAAACATTGAAATAGAATTAGATGAAGAAAATTATAATCTGGTAAAAAATTATGATTTTTCAGAAATATGTATCACTTCATCAGCAAAAATGATTAATTCAAAAAAAAATGAAAACATAATTAAAGTAAATACTGTTAAAGCAGAGGGGCAAAAATGTCCAGTTTGTTGGAAAATTAATAAAAATGGATGTGAAAGACATTCATGTTCTAATAAAATTTAAAGTGTATAAATTTTTAGTAAATTCTCTATTTGTTTTTATCCTTTTTTTTATAGATAGATTTTCTAAAATTTATGTTATTGAACTTGCAGAAAGAACTGACATCTCAGAAATGTATATAACTTCTTTTTTAAACTCATATTTAGTTTGGAATACAGGAATTGCTTTTGGATTGTTTTCATTCTCAAACGAATTTACATACAATTTATTTACTGCACTAATCTTATTAATAAACTTAATAATCATTTATTTAGTATTTGTTACCAAGGATTTTAGAAAATATTTTTTTTTATTAATCTTGGGAGGTTCATTTGGAAACCTTTTTGATAGGCTTTACTATAGATCAGTGCCAGATTTTATTGATTTTCACATAGGTAATTTCCACTGGTTTATTTTTAATATAGCTGATATCTTCATAACAGTGGGTATAATTTGCCTTATTTTAGCTGAACTATTGTATAAAAAAGAATCTGATGGATAAAAAATATTTTTTCATAATTTTATTATTTTTCCTATACTCGTGTGAAAGTGTTAAGAATGCTTTGAGTGGAAAGAAATATGAAAACAGTGATGAATTTTTGGTTATCAAAAAAAATCCTTTAATTTTGCCACCGAATTTTAATGACTTACCAACCCCTAAGGATGTTATTGATACTACCCAAATTGAAAATCTAGAAAATGAAATTGAAGATCTTCTGAGTTCAATCAAAGATAATGAGGAGGTTTCCGAGTCTTCCTCTAGTAATACAGAAAGTTTTGTTTTAGAAAAAATCAAAGATTAATGTTTTCTAAAAAACTAAAGATTAGTTGTTTTGACTTCAAAAAAAAAAATAACAAAAAGATAATAAACATTTATTCTGAAATTTTACAAAAGAAAGATCCCAGTTATAAATTAATTGATACTTTTTCAAATAATTATCAGTACTCCTATAATAAAAGAAAAATTGCTAGGTATAAAAAGTATAAAGCATTAAGTATATTTGGATTAGGCGGTTCATCTTTGTGCATAAAGGCTATTTATGATTTTTTAAAATTTAAGATTAAAAAGAAAGTTTATTTTTATGACAACCTTGATGCATCAGCTACAAGTACAATTAATAATAAAAACTTAGATATAATAATCTCAAAGTCAGGCTCAACTCTTGAGACGATTATAAATCAAAATATTTTCTCCAAGAGTAAAAAATTATTTATAACTGAAAATAAAAAAAGTTACTTGATGGATTTAGCTTTAAAATTAAAATCCGAAATTGTTGAACATCGAAATTTTGTTGGTGGGAGATACTCAGCTTTATCTGAAGTCGGAATGTTGCCAGCCGAACTTTTAGGATTAAAAAGCGAAAAATTTAAAAAGTTTGATAATCTTATAAAAAACAAAAACTTTACGAACACGTTGATAAACAACGTCGAAATGATGTATAAATTTTACTCATTGGGGAAAACAAATTCGGTAATACTTAATTTTGACAAGAGCTTAATTAGCTTACTTGAATGGTATCAGCAATTATTATCAGAGAGCTTAGGTAAAAAGGGTAAGGGTTTTTTCCCGATTATTTCTAACTTACCTAAAGATAATCATAGCTTAATGCAGCTGTATTTAGACGGGAATAAAAATAACTTTTTTACAATTTTTGATAGCATTGATCACAAGGCACCAAAAATAAGGAAAAAAAATTTGTTATCAGGTTATAACTTTTTAAAAAATAAAAGTATAAAATCTATAATGATTGCACAGAAGCATGCAGTAAAAAGAGTCTTTAAAAAACAAGGCTTGAAGTTTAGAAATTTTGAAATACTTAAGAAAGATGAGGAAAGTTTAGGAATAATTTTTACTTATTTAATGCTTGAAACAATATTATTAGGAAAAGTAATGAAATTAAATCCATTCGACCAGCCAGCAGTTGAGTCGATTAAAAAAGAAACAAAAAGAATACTTAGTTAGACTTACCAAAAACAAAAGTTGATAAACCATAAGTCTTTGTATCAATTACTTTAAATTTGTTTGGATAAGTGTCTGAATCACCTTTTTTTCTGTGAATAATGATTATTCCATTTTTCTCTAAGATATCCATTTCAATAATGTTTTCTATCAACAACTGTATTTTTTTTTCTTTATATGGTGGATCGCAAAAAATTATCTCAAATTTTTGATCTTTTTCAAATGTATCATTATTTATTTTAAATGCATCAACATCTATAACTTTGGATTTGCTACTATATTTAAGATTTGAAATATTCATTCTTAAAATTTCTAAAACTGGAGGATAATTTTCTAGAAAAAAAACAAATTTTGAACCTCTTGAAATGCACTCTAATCCAAAAGAACCAATTCCCGAAAACAAATCTAAAATTTTACTATCTTTGAGATTAAAATTAACAAATTTAGCATGTGTCAAAATATTAAAAACAGACTCTTTTGCCATATCTTTTAAAGGCCTAGTTATTTTATCATTAGGCATAATTAATTTTTTGCCTTTATTTGTGCCTGAAATAATTCTCATGTTTAAATTACTTTATGACCAATATCTCTCCTAAAGTAGCCATATTTCCAATTTAATTTTTTAATTAAATTAATTGCCTCATCCCTACATTTTGAAAAATCATCTGAAGTTGAAACAAAGTTTAATACTCTTCCGCCATTAGAAACTAAACCGTTTTTTGTTTTTAATGTACCAGCATGAAAAATATTTTGATTTCTAAAAATTTTAAGTTGCTCTAAACCTTTAATTTCAATATTTTTCTCAAATTTTTCTGGGTAGCCTCTTGAACATAAAACAACACAGATACTTTTTGACCTAGAAAAATCTATACTTGTTTGATTTAATGTACCATCACAACATGATGTTAAAACATCAAATAAATCTGTATTAAGAGAAGGTAAGATTGTTTGACACTCTGGGTCCCCCATTCTCACATTAAATTCGATTAAAAAAGGATCGTTATTTTTAATCATAAGGCCGACATATAGAAAACCTTTATAGACTCCACCTAACTCATTTATAGCATTTAAAGTTGGTTCAATTATTTTTGTTTTAATTTTCAACTCTAAATCCTTGTTGAGAAGTCTTGATGGTGAGTAACAACCCATACCTCCTGTATTTTTACCTGTATCCCCTTCACCAACTCTTTTGTGGTCTTGAGCCGAACCAAAAAATTTATAATTTATACCGTCTGTAACTACAAAATAACTCATTTCCTCACCTTCTAAAAATTCTTCCACTAAAATTTGTTTAGCAGATCCAAACTTTCCGTTAAAAATTTCCTCGGAAGCTTCTTTTGCATCCTTGAAATTTTTACAAATATAAACACCTTTTCCTGAGGCCAAACCGTCAGCTTTAATAACAGTCGGAAAATAACTACTCCTTAAGTAATCTATCGTTTCTTTTAAACTTTCACATATTTTGAACTTTGATGTAGGAATATTTTTTTTTTGACAAATTTTCTTAGTAAAAATTTTTGAACCTTCAAGCTTAGAAGATATTTCGTCAGGACCAAACACTCTAATTGATTTTCCTTTAAAAAAATTTACTACCCCATTAACTAAAGGTTTTTCTGGACCAACAACTAACAACTTTATTTCTTTTTTTACGCAATATTTCTCTAGTTCAGAAAAATTATCAGGATCTAAATTGACATTCTGGGCTATCAAATCTGTACCCGCGTTGCCTGGAAAACAAAAAATTTTAGACACTTTTTTTGATTTATTAAGCATATAACAAATTGCATGCTCTCTACCGCCACTTCCAATAATTCCAACATTCATTTATAGTGATCTTATAACTTAAAAAATGAAAAATAAATTGGCAAAATTAAAATACTTACCGAATAAGTTTGAAATAATTGAACCAGGGGACCACGTAATTTGCGCGGTATCAAAGCAAAAGATATATCTTCAAAATCTCAATTATTGGAATGTGAAACTTCAAGAAGCATATTTCTCATATGAAGAAGCTCAATCAAAAAGAGAAGCAGAAAAAAAATGAAAAATCATTTCCATCTATCGTGTGACCATATCCATTGAGAGGGATTTTTTCTTATTTTTTTCTCCAACCATTGATTTAGTTTAATACTGATCAAAGTTTCATCTGTATTTTCCTTAATAAATATTTGCTCATCGAAAGTAATTTTAAAATTAATTTTCTCATACCTTTCAATGTGCACTGGTTGAATTTTACATCCAAATTTTTTCACAAATTGCGCTGGGATAGTTGTTGTAAGGGCCGGATGATTAAAAAAATTTATTTTTTGTCCCTCGCTTACCCGCTGATCTATCATAATTGCAATACTTGTACCTTGTTTAAAAAATTTCAAAGACTCTCTAACTCCATTAATCCCTTTTTTAATTTGATTTTTACAAATGTATCTTTTACGAAGAGGTTCCATTATTGAATTGACCATTTTATTATTTAAGGGTCTATAGATCGCAGACAAATTTACTCCTGCTCTTTCTATAACCATAGCCATTAACTCAAAATTACTAAAATGAGCTGAAATAAAAATGACTGGCTGACCTTTTTTAATTTCTTCTAATTTTTCTAAATTTTCAATTTTAATATATTTATCTAAATCACCTTTTCTAAAATTAGAAATATATGGATATTCAGACAATATTCTTCCATAATTACCCCACATCTCAGATGTAATTTTTTTTATTTTGTCAGGACTTAAAGAATCGTCAAACTTCATTAGATTATTCCTAATTACTTTTTTTGATCTAAAAAATGGACCAAATGTCTTTCCAAGAAAACATCCAACCTCAGATGAAATTTTATATCCTAATAATTTAAATAGCCCAAAAAGAATAACAATCGAAATATATTCAAATAAATATCTTATAATCTTCATAGCTTACCACTTAAATATTTAAAGAATTTTTTTTCATGTTCGATTGATAATTCAACTTTTAAAAAATTTATATTTTTTCGATAAGATTTTTTAATTCTTAAATAATCTTTTTCTGTTGTTAGTAATTCACAGTCCTTTTGTTTTGCCAATTGTTTTAATTTTTGTAAATCAGTTTCTTTGTAATTAAAATGGTCAGGAAATATTTTATGCACTATAAATTTTATTTTTATATCTTTAAGTGTGTCAGTGAATGTATGTGGATTGCCAATACCACTAAACACTATAAATTTTTTTTTCTTAAGTTTAGAATAATTCTTTGGGATATATTTTCCTAAAAAAACTTTAATATTTGGATTTATATTTTTAATTTTGTTTATAAAATTTTTAGTCTCTTTGTTCATATTTCCATTAATTATAGCAACGTCATAATTTTTAATACTATCTAGTCTTTCCCGTAATGGACCAGCTGGAATTACAAATCCATTTCCGTCTAATTTTTGTGAATTAAAACATACTATTTTTAGATCATAATTTATTGTTTTTTCTTGCAGCCCGTCATCAAAAATTACTATCTTTGCTTTTTCTTGTTCAGCTTTTAATAAAGATAGTTCTCTATTTTTCTCAAAAATAACTTTGTGATTTAGCTCTAAAAGCTTTTTTTCGTCTTGATGAGAAATATAATTTTTTTTAATTATAAAAGTTTTAAATTTTTTTTTAAAATGATTTGCTAAATTATTTACGAGAGGTGTTTTACCAGTTCCGCCGATATAAATATTTCCAACACAAATTGTTCTAAAATCATAATAATTCTTTTTAATTTTACTATTTTCATAATAGTTTTTTATGATGCAAATTAACGATAACGGTAGCAGCAATAATGATATTAGATTGAAGTTTCTTTTATCCCAAAATTTTGGTTTATTAAATTTCATAAAACAATCTTTTTTAGTTCACTTAAATTTTTTTTTAAAATCAAATTTCCAATTTTGTTGAGCCTTTTAATTTTGTTAGAGCTATTTTTTTTTTCGAAAAGGGCAAAAGCCTTTCTTTCCAAGTCCTTGCTTCCTGAAACTTTAAGCGATAACTTCTCTTTTTCCAACATTTTGTAAACGTCCTTGAAATTATAAGTGTAATTTCCGTGTATTATACTGCAACCGTATCTCAGAGCCTCTAAAGGATTCTGTCCACCTTTTGAAACTAAAGATCCGCCCAAAAAAACAACATTGCTTATTTTATAAAATGATTTACTTTCACCATAACTATCAACTATATAGATATCGAAATCTTTTAAATCTCTTTTATTTTCACTGTGTTTTACAAATTTCAATTTTTTTTTATCCAACATTCGTGTAATTTCGTTTGTTCTCTCTATATGTCTTGGAATAATAATTGTTATTAAATTAGAAATTTTTTTCCTATATTTAATATGCAAATTAGCAAAAATTTCCTCTTCATTATAATGAGTGCTTGCTGAACACAAAATTATTTTATTTTTAAAGTATTGATTTTTTAATCTTATATTCTCATCATATTTAGAACCTATGAACTTGAGGTTTCCTAAAAATTTGATTTTTTTAACACCAAGTTTTTTGAAATATCGAAACGTCTCTTTATTTTGAGGAAATATGTAATCAAATTTCTTTAATATACTTTTCCCAAAATCTTTAAGATATGACCATCTTTTAAATGATTTCTCACTCATTCTGGCATTAATTAAAATGACTTTAATTCCTCTTTCTTTTAATTCTGAGATCATTGCGGGCCAAATTTCAGACTCTACAAAAATGGCATATGACGGTTTCCAGTAATTTAAAAAGTTTTTGATTATGTACTTATTATCTAAAGGATAAAATTGGTGTAAGGTTTTTTTAAATCTAAATTTCTCAAATATTTTTGAAGAACTTAGTGTTGAAGTAGTGACAAGAATTTGTCTAATACTTGAAATTTTTTCAAATTGTTGAATTAATGGCATGATACTTAATAACTCGCCTACACTTGAACAATGGAACCAAACTAGTTTTCCCTTACTTCTTTTTTTTTTATTTATAGAAAACTTTTCAAAGAATCTTTTGGGATTTTCCTTTCCTTTAAATATTCTGTAAATGATAATAATAGGAGAGAAAATAATAACTATGTATACCAAAAAACTATAAACTACTCTCATTAATTTTTTTGAATTTGTTTTTCGTAAAAATTTTTGTAAACCTCAGAATTCTTAATCAACTCATCATGCTTACCTTCTCCAATAATCTTCCCGCTATCAATAACGTAAATTTTATCTGAATTTAAAATAGTTGATAATCTATGAGCAATAACCAAGGTAGTTCTTCCTCTAGTTAAAAAATTAATAGCATCCTGTATTTTTTGCTCTGTTTCAGCATCTAAAGAAGATGTTGCTTCATCCAAAAGAATAATTTTACTCTTTTTTAAAATTGCTCGAGCTATTGAAATCCTCTGTTTTTCACCTCCAGATAATCTAACCCCATTTTCCCCTATTAAAGTATTATATTTTTTAGGAAGTGTATCAATGAACTCTGATGAGTGAGATAACTTTGCTGCTTCTCGAACTTGCTCATCTGTTGCATCTAAATTTGCATATTTAATATTATTTAATACCGTATCATCAAACAAAGTAGTTTCCTGGCTTACGAGAGAAATATTATTTCTTAGTGATGACAATCTTTTTGAGTAAATAGACTGATCATCAATTTTTATGTCACCAGATTGAGGGTCATAAAATCGAGGAATTAAGTTAAGTATTGTAGATTTTCCTGCTCCACTGTGACCAACAAGAGATGTCATTTTCCCACCAGCAATTAATAAATTTATATCATTTAGAACCACTCTTTCCTCTTCATCATAAGTAAAATTTACATTTTTAAATTCAATGTTTCCGAGACCCAAATTAATTTTGTCCAAACTAACATCTTCGGAAATTTTTTCTTTTAGATCGAGAATTGGCAGGATTCTTTTTGCACCAGCTAATCCTTGATTGATAGTTATATTGAGCGTAGCAAGTGATCTAACTGGCTGATATGCTAGCATCATTGCTGCTAAAAATGAAAAAAAGTTTCCAATACCTAATTCATCATTGATTATAAGATTTCCCGAATAAAAAATTAGTATTGCAATCATAATTCCGGTTAAAGCTTCCATTATTGGAGAGGATCTTGCGTAAATTATATTTAGTTTCTTTGCCCTGCTCATAAGCTCCTTTAAAACATTATCAGCACGTGCTGTCTCATATGACTCTTTTTGAAATATTTTAATCAATTTATGATTTTTAAAAATTTCTAATAAATAGGTATTAACCAAACCAGCTTTGTCCATTGCTTGTGTAGTGATCTTTGTAATTCGTCTACCTAAAAAATTTGCAAAAAAACTTGCTAATGGAATCATTATTATTGCAACAAGAGACAGTTTCCAATTCTGGTAAAACATAACAGATAATAAACCAATAAGTGTTAGACTATCTTTAAACAAATTTAATATAGCTACACTTACAAGTCCCGTCATGTAATTTACATCATTCATAATATTTGTGATTATTTTTCCTGAATGTTTTTTTTCTATAAAATTTGTATCGGCCTTTATAAGTGACTTCATCATATCAATTTGTAAAGCTTTTCTTACTTCTTCTGAAATTTTTATCATGATAACTTTTGCTCCATAAAGCGACGCTCCCTTCGAAGCAAAAGCTACTACTATCAAAAAAGGAATTAAATAAATTAAAGTTTTATCCTTGTTTAAAAAGATTTTTTCAATTGCTGGATCTAACAGGTATGCAATAGATGAAGTACTTGCAGCGAGTATTAATGACAGAATGAAAGCAATAATTATTCTAAATAAATATTTTCTTGTATAGTCTCTATACAATCTTTTTAGTATCTCACTGTTTTTCATTAAAAATATCCACCTATCAAAATATTTAAAAAAACTAAAAATCCTAAAAAATTATTACTTTTAAATTTTTTTAAACATTCTTCTGGTTTTGAAATATTTAATGGCATAATTTGGAATATCATCAATTGTAAAAAAACAATTATGGAGAAGATAAAATAATATAAACTATAAGACATTTTTACCCCTATTAGAAAAAGAGACATATAAAAAATTAAATAACATAAAAATAAAAATAATTTTGGATTTTTTTTAAATATTATTGATGTTGATTTTACTCCTATAATTTCGTCATCTTTAATATCTTGAAACCCGTATATTGTGTCGTAACCTAGTGTCCAAAATATGGCTCCAAAATATAATATCAGAGGATAAATGCTAAATTCATTTGTTAATGAAACCCAAGCCATTACCAAACCATAATTAAATGTAATTCCCAAAAAAAGTTGAGGCCAATAAGTAAATCTTTTCATCATGGGGTATGAAAATGCAAAAGGCATTGAGGCTAAGCCTAAAATAATTGTATTAAAATTAAACTGAATTAAAATTAAAAATGCAATAGAGCATAACAAAAAAACATACATCAGACTTTTTTTCACAGAAATTTTTCCAGATGCAATAGGTCTATTTTTTGTTCTTTCAACCATTACATCAATATTTCTATCCAAAATATCATTAACAATACATCCTGCAGACCTCATCAAGACTGCTCCAAAAAAAAACAAAAAACAATACTTTAAAAAAATGTAGTGATCATTTGAAAATTGAAGAGCAAGAGAGAGACCCCAAAGACAAGGCCAAAACAATAGCATAAAACCAATAGGCTTTTTAAGTCTTGTTAATTCTAAAAATAATTCAAAATTTTTCATGATAATTTTCTTGTAAATAACAAAGCATCGTTTCATAATCAAATTGATTCGTTATGGATATAGATTACACAGTTACCGCGCTGATGTTTCCCGCAATACCACTAATAATGGGCGTATACAGTAACAGATTTCATACATTAAGTAACTTAATAAGAAAAATTCATGATGAGCATGTTTTTGAAAAACATACTCCACCTGAATGGAAAAATCAGTTAATTAATCTTAACGATAGAATTGGAGTTTTAAAACTTACAATTATGTTCTCGGCTTTCGGTTTTTTATTTAACATGCTAACTGTGTTTGCTCTTTATTTGGATAAAATATTGGTTGCTAGAATTATATTTGGGTCGTGCTGCTTATCAATGATGATATCTATAATTTTTTTTATAAGAGAAATTCAAATTTCAACCAAAGCTCTCAAATTGCACATCTCAGATATGGATGTGCAGTTTAAGGAGTAATAATTGCAGGTCCTAAAATTTTTCTTCCTTCTAAATCCTGATGAGCGATCGATGCATCTTTCAAAGAATATTTTTTAAATATTTCAACTTTTACTGCCCCTGATTTAACCATTTCAAAAAGCTTATTTGATGCTTCATCCAACTCCTCTCTTGTAGAGGTATAGTGAGCAATACTAGGTCTCGTAAGATACAACCCTTTTGGTGCAATAAGTTTTCCAACATCAACTGGATCCAATTTACCAGATGCATTTCCAAATGAAACCATTGTTCCTCGCATTTTTAAACATCCTAATGAATTTTCTAAAGTATTTTTTCCAACCCCATCATATACAACAGGCAGTCCCTCGTTGTTAGTTAATTCCAAAACTTTATCTTTAAAATTCTCTTTATTGTAATTTATTACTTCATCACATCCATATTTTTTTGCTAGCTTGATTTTTTCATCTGACCCAACTGTTCCTATTACTTTGCAGCCCAAACTTTTAGCCCACTGACAAAAAATTTGACCAACTCCACCAGCTGCAGCGTGGAATAAGACTGTTTGACCTTTTTTAACTGGATACGTTTTGTGTAAAAGATAGAAAGTTGTTAAGCCTTTGGTCATTAAACAAGCTACAATCTCAAGATCTATTCCATCTGGTACTTTAACTAAGTTTTTTGTTGGATAAATCCTATGTGTTGAATATGAACCAAGTGGTGCAGCTGCGTATGCTACCTTATCACCCTCCTTAAAATTTTTTACACCAGACCCAATTTTTTCTATTATACCTGCACCTTCAAGTCCAATCCCTGATGGGAGTGGGACAGGATATAATCCTGACCTATGATATGTATCTATAAAGTTTAAACCTATAGCTAAATGTTTTATTAATACTTCATTCTCTTTAGGGTCAGAGATAGATAATTTTTCGTATTTTAAAACCTCAGGACCGCCAGTTTTTGAAAAATTTATAGAATACATTTAATATTTTGCGAAAGTACCATTTTGATAATCATTTATTGCTTCAATAATTTCAGCTTTAGTATTCATTACAAATGGACCCCCTCTAGCTATCGGCTCTCCGATAGGTTTGCCTGCGATAAATAAAAATTCGCTCTCTTTTTCGGCATTGATTTGAAGACTTTTACCTTGATTCAACAGTATCAAATTTGAATCTGTTGTTTTTTCATGATTAGCTTTACCAACTTTAATTTGTCCCTTCAGCAAATAAATAAATGAATTATGTCCCTCTGGAACATCACAAGAAAATTCTTTTTCATTCTTTAAAACTATATGAAAATAAATTGGTTCAACGTTGTGATTTCTTTCTGGACCCTCAACATCTTTGAATTTTCCAGCAATCACTTTGACTACTTTTTCATCGTCACTGTAAGTTCCAAGCTCCTTATTTTTAATATAAATATATTCAGGTTTATTTTTTTTTAGTTTTGCTGGCATGTTAATCCATAATTGAAATCCAAGTAATTGACCATCAGCCATTGCAGGCATTTCAGAATGAATTATTCCTCTTCCAGTTTTCATCCACTGCACATCTCCTGATGACATTATTCCTTTAGCACCAGTGCTATCCTCGTGCTCAAATTTTCCCTTAAGCATATAAGTAACTGTTTCAATACCTCTGTGAGGATGAGGCGGAAAACCTGCAACATAATCATCTTTATTTTCTGAACCAAATTCATCCAACATTAAAAAAGGATCAATATAATCTACCTCTGGTGTTCCTATACTTCTTTTTAGTTTTACACCCGCACCATCTGATGTTTCAATAGATTTAACAATTTTTTTGATTTCAATATTTGACATGGGTTTAGTTTAATTATGTTTCAAACTATTTCAAGTAGTCCTTTTAAATTTTTAATTTCTTTTTTTGGTTTATAATCAAGATTATCAAAATGAGAGTTGTTACGATTTACCCAGACAGCGTTGTAACCAAAATTACCGCCACCTGATACATCCCAAGTATTAGCACTCAAAAAAACGACTTCTTTGGGTTGAATTTTATATTTATTAACCGGAAGATCGTAGACCCTTGAGTCAGGCTTGTAGATTTTAACTTCCTCAATTGAAAAAAGATCATCAAAAGTAGTGTCTAATTTATTGGTGTTTACTAATTCATTAATCAAATCCGGAGTGCCATTTGAAAGTATCGCGAGCTTAAGGTTTTTCTTTTTTAAATCTGTTAAAACCTCTTTTACCTCTGGGTAAGGAGATAAAACTTTATAAAGGTTAAGTAATTCATTTTTCATGCTTGTATCTATGTTAAAAACATTCATAGATTTATCCAAACTATCTTCAGTTATTTGCCAAAAGTCTTTATGTCTTTTCATTAAACTTCTCAACCAAGTATATTCAAGTTGTGTAGTTCGCCAAAAATTTGCAAAGGCTTCCCATTTATCTCCTATTTTATGTTTACATTTCTCTGCCGCTGAATTTACATCAAATAATGTTCCATAAGCATCAAATACTATTGCTTTAAAATCCATACTTAAATTTAATTTTTTATATTATACTATATTTTATGAATATTAGATTATATCACCCAAACAGTATAGTCGAAAATACAACTAAGTTGCTTTCAAAGGAACATGGTCATTATGTATCAAACGTAATGAGACTTAAATTAGGTTCTCGTATAAATTTTTTTAATAAAGATGGAGAGTGGGAAAGTGAAATAACTTTAATCCAAAAAGACAAGGTTGAAGTAAAATTTACAAAAAAAATAAAACAAGCAAGCAATGGATCTAAAATTGAACTTGCTATATGTTTAGTCAAAAAAAATCCAATGGAAACAATTTTACAAAAATCTACTGAACTAGGTGTGAGTAAAATAATTCCAATTGTTTCTGAGAGAACAGAAGTTAAAGACTTAAATTATGAAAGAGCAAGAAAAATAGTTATTGAAGCTACAGAACAATCCAATCAATTAAATCCTCCAGAAATTTCAGAAGTCAAAAAACTTAAAGACTTTCTAAAAAACTTAGATAGTTCCACTAAACTATTATTTGCCGATGTGAATTCCCAAACTATTTTAAAAAATGATAATATCAAAAAAGGAGAAGCTTTAAGTATTTTGATAGGACCCGAAGGTGATTTTTCACCAGCTGAACGCGAGTCGATTTTGACAGTTCCTGATGTGAAATCTTTTACTATATCAAAGAATATTTTAAGGTCAGATACTGCCGTTATAACCGCTATTTCATTAGTGAATTTCGTCTATTTCAATTCGTAATTGTCGCATTAATTGAATTTGTTAATTGAATTAAAAACTGTATAAAAACGAAATAAAAATGCTGAAAAAATTATTATACACATTTGCTTTATCAATACCATCTACCTTGTATGCTAACGAGCCAAAAGATTGGCAGTTAGGATTCCAAAAACCAGCCTCTCAATCCATGTATGAAATTGTAAAATTTCACGACTATATGTTGGTGCCAATAATTGTTGCGATAAGTGGATTTGTACTATTTTTGATGGCTTACACATGTATAAGATTCAGAGCTTCAAGAAATCCTAATCCATCTAAAAGAACGCACAATGTTGCTGTTGAAATACTTTGGACACTTATTCCATGTTTAATCTTAATAGTAATGGCAGTTCCATCTTTTAAAATTCTTTATTCACAAGATACAATCCCTAAAGCTGATGTCACGATTAAAGCCGTAGGTTATCAATGGTATTGGGGTTATGAATATCCTGACGAAAATATAATATTCGACTCTTACATGGTAGAAGAAGAAGATTTAAAACCAGGTCAACCTAGACTTTTAGCAGTTGATAATGAAGTTGTAGTACCAGTAAACAAAGTTGTAAAAGTTTTAATAACAGCAAATGATGTTTTGCATGCTTGGGCGCTACCATCATTTGGAGTAAAAAGAGATGCGATGCCTGGGAGAGTAAACGAAACTTGGTTTAAGGCAGATAGAGTTGGAACGTATTATGGACAGTGTTCAGAATTATGTGGTATTAAACATGCATTCATGCCAATCACAGTTAGAGTTGTAACAGATGAAGAATATAACACTTGGTTAGAAGAAGCCAAAATAAAGTTTGCAAAAGAGGAGATAGAAACTAATAAAAATAAATTATTAGCAAAAAATTAATATGACAACAGTTGCTTCACAAGATCATTCACATCACCATCCTACAGGATGGAAACGATGGGCTTATTCAACAAATCATAAAGATATAGGTACAATGTATTTAATCTTTGCGATTATTGCTGGAATAATTGGAACTGCTTTTTCAGTTTTAATGAGAATGGAGTTGATGCATCCAGGCGATGGAATACTAGGTGGTAATTATCACTTATATAATGTTTTAGTTACTGGTCACGGTTTGATAATGATTTTCTTTATGGTCATGCCGGCAATGATTGGTGGTTTTGGAAATTGGTTTGTACCAATTATGATAGGGGCCCCAGACATGGCTTTTCCAAGAATGAATAATATATCTTTTTGGTTACTACCAGTGTCATTCATTTTATTACTTTCATCAATATTTGTTGATGGACCTCCAGGTGCGCAAGGTGTAGGGGGAGGCTGGACAATCTATCCACCACTGTCATCTAAAACTGGTCAACCAGGTCCTGCAATGGATTTAGCAATACTTAGTCTTCATATAGCTGGAGCTTCTTCAATACTCGGTGCTGTAAATTTTATTACTACGATATTAAATATGAGAACACCAGGAATGACTTTGCATAAGATGCCATTGTTTGCATGGTCAATTCTTGTAACAGCCTTTTTATTACTTTTATCTTTACCAGTTTTAGCTGGAGCAATAACAATGTTGTTAACAGATAGGAATTTTGGAACAGCATTCTTTGATGCACAAACAGGTGGAGATCCACTTTTATTTCAACATTTATTTTGGTTCTTTGGTCATCCAGAGGTTTATATTTTGATTTTACCAGGTTTTGGTATGATAAGTCATATTGTTTCAACATTTTCTAAAAAGCCAGTCTTTGGGTATTTAGGTATGGCTTATGCAATGGTCGCGATTGGTATTGTTGGTTTCGTAGTTTGGGCACATCACATGTATACGGTAGGATTGAACACTGATACAAAAGCATATTTTCTAGCGGCAACAATGATCATTGCTGTTCCTACAGGCATAAAAATTTTCTCTTGGATAGCAACCATGTGGGGTGGCTCTATATCTTTTAAAACTCCAATGATGTGGGCTCTTGGTTTTATTTTCTTATTTACAGTCGGAGGTGTTACTGGTGTAGTTTTAGCCAACGCTGGTGTTGATACAGCCTTACACGATACATATTATGTAGTAGCACACTTTCATTATGTGTTATCACTCGGAGCAGTTTTTGCAATTTTTGCAGGGTTCTATTATTGGTTTGGAAAAATGTCTGGTTATGAATACTCAGAATGGCTTGGACAACTACATTTTTGGCTTACATTTATTGGAGTAAATTTAATATTTTTCCCTCAACATTTTTTAGGACTAGCTGGTATGCCAAGAAGATATGCTGATTATCCAGATGCTTTTGCAGATTGGAACTATATCTCTTCAATTGGATCATATATTTCAGTGGTAGGATTAGCCGTATTTTTAATTAATCTAGCTTACGCATTTATGAAGAAAAAAGCAGCAGCTCAAAATCCATGGGGCGAAGGCGCAACTACTTTAGAGTGGACAGTACCATCACCACCAAACTTTCATACATTTGAGGAATTACCTAAAGTAAATGAGTACGGGGAAGCAGAGAAAACAAGCACATAATTATTGGCATTAGATGACAACTTATAATTCTAGAGCAAAAAGTATTTCACTATTTGATACATCAATTTTCTTAGAATTACTAAGACTGATGAAACCTAGAGTAATGTCATTGGTGATATTTACTTGTGCGGTTGGTTTATTAACTGCCCCGGGTGAAATCAGTTTTATTAAATCAATAACAAACATTTTTTTTGTGACACTTGGTGCTGGAGCAGCAGGGGCTCTTAATATGTGGTATGAGGCAGATTTAGACAAACTAATGAGCAGAACATGTTTAAGGCCACTTCCAACAGGAAAACTAAAAAAGAAACATGCGCTTATTTTTGGAATAGTCCTATCAGTAGTTTCAGTTTTAGGACTTTACTATTTTTCAAACCTGCTATCTGCTTTAGTTTTGCTTTTTACAATTAGTTTTTATTTATTTGTTTACACAATTTGGCTTAAAAGAAGAACGCCACAAAATATAGTAATTGGTGGAGCATCTGGTGCGTTGCCTCCTGTAATCGGATGGACAATTGTTACTAATTCTTTAAGTTTGGAAGCACTATCATTTTTCTTGATAATATTTTTTTGGACACCTTCACATTTTTGGGCTTTAAGCTTGTATAAAGTAGGTGACTACAAAAGGGCCAAAATTCCAATGCTACCAGTTACTAATGGTATAGAAAATACAAAAAAAAATATTTTTGTATACTCACTTTTAATGCTCCCAACGTTGGCTCTACCTTACGTAATAGGTTTTGTTGGAGAATTATTCCTTGTTAGCACTTTTGGTCTAACAATTTATTATATTTTATTATGCTATGCTTTATTAAAAACAAAAAAAGACTCCTTTGATTTACAAAAAGCCAAAAGAGTTTTTGGTTATTCAATCTTTTACTTGTTCTTTATATTTGTTTTATTTTTAATTGATAAATTATTCTAATGGAAGTCGACAAAAAAATTAAAAAAAAGAATATATTTACTGCTATTGGACTTATAGTGTTTATCTTATTACTTTTTGTATTTACACTTTACAATGTTGGAGTTTTTGAAAGAGCCATATGATTAGTAAAAAAAACCTAACGCCATTAATTTTATCTTTAATATTCTTTCTAATGCTAGGATTATCATTTGCCGCTGTTCCACTGTATGATTTATTTTGCCGAGTCACAGGATTTGGGGGCACTACTCAAATCTCAAAAGAAGCTCCAAAAATAGTTATAGATGAACCCGTTAGAGTAAGATTTGACACAAATGTTCAAACAGACTTGGCTTGGAATTTTAAAGCAAGTAAATCTTTATATGATATTAAACCAGGCAAAGTATATAAAGTTGAGTTTGAAGTAGAAAACTTTGGAAAAGAACCTTCAAGTGGAGTTGCAAGTTATAATGTATCTCCATCAACTTTTGGACAATATTTTAATAAACTAGGATGTTTTTGTTTTGAAAAGCAAACTCTTAAAAGTGGGGAAAAAATGAGTTATATTTTAACTTTCTATTTAGATCCTGAAATGGTAAATGATCCAAAAACTAAAAACATTGACGATATTACAATGTCATATACATTTTTTTCTTCTGACTATTACAAACAATCAAAGGTTAATTAATTATGAGCTCAAAAGATCAAAAACATGACTACCACTTAGTTGATCCAAGTCCGTGGCCAATCTATACATCTTTTGCTACTTTAATTACTGCTGTGGGATCAGTTTACTATTTTCACTCAAAAGTTATGTGGGCTATGCTACTTGGTTTCGCTCTTTTAATTTATGGGGCATACATGTGGTTCAGAGATGTTGTTAATGAAGCTGAACATCAAGGTCACCATACACCAGTTGTTCAGATACATCATCGTTATGGAATGACATTGTTTATAGCATCTGAAGTAATGTTTTTTGTTGCTTGGTTTTGGGCTTACTTTGATGCTAGTTTGTATCCAAGCGCTTTTGTTGGTGGAGTTTGGCCGCCTAAAGATATTGAAGTTTTTAACCCGTGGGACATTCCATTAATCAACACTCTAGTTTTATTATTGTCCGGAACAACCGTTACATGGGCTCACCACTCTTTATTAGAAGATGACAGAAAAGGTTTTATACAAGGTCTTTGGGCAACAGTTCTACTAGGTTTCTTTTTTACGCTTCTTCAAATTTATGAGTACCAACATGCGAGTTTTGATTTTTCAGGGCACATATACGGTGCAACATTTTATATGGCCACAGGCTTTCATGGCTTTCATGTGGTAATTGGAACTATCTTTTTAGCTGTTTGTTTGTGGAGAGGAAAACTTGGTCATTTTAATAAAGATCATCATTTTGGATTTGAAGCTGCAGCATGGTACTGGCATTTTGTTGATGTAGTTTGGTTGTTTTTATTTGCAGCAATCTACGTTTGGGGAAGCTAATTTAATTGAGATATAAGTTTCTTTTCACAATATTTGTTTCTTTTTTTATTACCCTTTTTCTTGCTCTTGGATTTTGGCAACTATACAGACTTAATTGGAAAAACAATCTAATTGAAGAAATTAATTCTTCTCTCATGAACAATCCAGTAAAATTTGAGGCTCAGAAAATAAGAAACTTTCAAAAAATTAAATTCAAAGGAAAAATTAATAATAAGAATTTAATTTATTTATATGGACTCAGCGATAATGGGGAACCAGGTTTTAATATAATCAAAGAAGTTGATATTGAAGGAGAAAACTTTTTAATTAATCAAGGATGGATACCAAGAGATTTGAAAGGTAATTCATTTGATCTAAAACAATCAGAATATTTTGGAATTACAAAGTTAAAATCAAGTAAAAATTATTTCAAACCTAATAACGATTTAATAAAAAATTATTGGTTTAAACTTGATGATATAGATTTAAAAAAACATACTGGCAAAACATTTTCACCTTTTATAATTTTTATCCAAAATGGAGAACAAATAAACTCTTTTCCAATACCAAAAAAAATTTCATCAGATCTGCCTAATAATCACCTTAAATACTCTTTAACATGGTTTTCAATAGCGATATCAATTCTTTTGATATATCTATATTTTAGAAAAAAGAATTATTAATGGAATATATAAGTACAAGAGGTGATAATAAAAAATTTTCCTTCAGTGAGATATTTCTCAAAGGTCTTGCTGATGACGGCGGCCTTTTTATACCATTGAATATTAAAAAATTTGATGAGAGTAAAATGAACTCTCTAAAAAAATTAAATTATGTAGATCTAGCTACCGAAATTATTTATTTATACACAGGTGATTTTTTAAGCAAAAAAGAATTAAACGAAATTGTAAAAAAATCATATTCTAATTTTAGAGAAGAGGATGTTGTCAAAATAGTTGAGCTTAATCAATTAAAAATCTTGGAATTGTTTCATGGACCCACTCTAGCCTTTAAAGATATTGCAATGCAGTTAATTGGAAATATGTATGAGCATCTTTTAAAATCAAACAATGAAACTATAAATATAGTTGTTGCAACATCCGGAGATACTGGTGCAGCAGCCATTGATGCAATTAAAGGAAAATCTAATTTAAATATATTTGTTTTACATCCAAATAATAGAATTTCCTCTGTTCAAAGAAAAATTATGACTACAGTAGAGGAAAAAAATGTTTTTAATATTGCAATTGATGGAAACTTTGATGATTGTCAAAATATTGTAAAACAAATGTTTTCTGATCTTGATTTCTCAAAATCTATAAATATGTCAGGGGTAAACTCAATAAATTGGGCGAGAATAATTGCTCAAGCGGTATATTATTTTTATGCACATTTTAAATTAGAAAAAGACAATATCTCTTTTTCAGTTCCAACAGGAAATTTTGGAGATGTCTTTGCAGGATATCTTGCAAAAAAAATGGGATTACCAATTGATAAATTAATTGTTGCAACAAATGAAAACGATATTTTACATAGAGCCATTACAAAAGGAGATTATATTTCTAAAGAAGTTAGAGAAACATTATCCCCTAGTATGGATATCCAATTAGCAAGTAACTTTGAAAGATTAATTTACTACGTGAATAATTCCAATTCTGAAAAAACAGCAGAAATTATGAAAAAAGTGAAGAAGAATTCTTATCAAATTGAAAAGAGAGATTTAGATATAATTCAAAAAGATTTTTTATCAGAAAGCTGCAATGAAAAAGAGACTCTAGGAATTATTAAGAAAAATTACGAGGAAAATGGTGTGGTTTTAGATCCACATACAGCCATTGGAGTGGGCGCTGCACAAAAATTATCTTTGAATGATTGTGTAGTTTTATCAACTGCACATCCGTGTAAATTTCCAGACGCCACAAACAACGCGATTAATAAACATGAAAAACTACCAAAAGAACTTGAGCACGTACTTAATAAAAATGAGAATTTTCAAGTACTAAAGAATAGTACGGATGAAGTAAAAAAATTTATTAAAAGTAAAATTTTATAAGTTTGCAGCTTCTTTAGCAATTAAATCAACTTCATTGTTTAACTTGTCAGTTGAGTGCGCTTTTACCCAATTCCAACTTATTTCAAATTCATTGGCTAAAATATCTAGCTCTGTCCAAAGATCTTTATTTTTAACTTCTTGCTTATTTGCGGTTTTCCATCCATTTTTTTTCCAGTTATAAATCCACTCTGTAATTCCTGACTTTACATACTTAGAGTCTGTAAAAATTTGAACTTTACTTCCTTTGGGAATTTTTTTTAATGCTTCAATAGGGGCGAGTAACTCCATTTGATTATTTGTAGTATTTTTTTTACTTCCTTTAATATTAGTTTTTTGTCCATTGTTTATAATTATTGCTGCCCATCCACCATTGCCAGGATTTTCTAAACAGGATCCGTCAGTATAAATTTTAATCATTTAAGTATTCCTCGAATCTTTCTATAGAGTCATGAAACCTAAGTTTTTGTATATATTCTGATGGATCCTTTTTTTTTATTAAAATATTTTTAGGAGTATTTACATAATCATACGCTCTTGTAGCCAGATATCTTAAGGCAGATCCTTTACAAAGAATTTTCATACTCCTTTTTTCCTCTGATTTAAGTTTTCTTATACTTTCATAACCCTTGAAAAGCCTAGAAGCTTTTTTCTTATTAAACTTAAATTTATTTTTTGTTTTATTAAAACAAAGAGAATTTATACAAATAGCAAGTTCATAAGCTTGAAAATCATAAGCTGAAAAATAAAAATCAATAAACCCCCCGAATTTTCCCTTGCGAAAAAAAATATTGTCAATGAATAAGTCACCATGAATTACACTACTTGGTATTCCTTTTGGCCATTTTTTGCTGATATCACGAAAACTTTCCTTCATTTCTTCTTTAAGATTCTTGGGTAAATTCGAATTTTTTAAGTTAATTTTATTTATAAGACTATTTATTTTGAGGGGTGAAAAGCTATTTTTTCTTTTAAGTTTTATCTTTGTTAATTTTTTATGCATTAAACCAATTTTTTTTCCAATGACTAATAAATCTTTTTCCAAAAGCTTTTTTTTATCGTTACCCTCTAAGAAGGAAACTAAACAAGCTTTTTTTCTTTTTAAATTAAATATGTATTTTCCAAATTTATTTTTGATTGGAGATGGGCATTTAATACCTCTTTTTGACAGTGCATCCATCAACTTCATAAAGTAGGGCAAATCCTTATTATTAACTCTACTTTCAAAAATCGTTAAGACGTATTTTTTATTTTTTGTGGCAACAGTATAATTTGTATTCTCTATTCCTTTTTTAATACCCTTAAAGCTTGTGATTTTTTTAAATCCAAAAATATTTTGGACATTATAAATGTCAGCTTGATTTAACTTTGTAAATACAGCCATTAATTGAGTTTTCCTGGAACTTTAAAAGTTACGTTTTCTTTTACTATTTCGACTTCTTGAATTTTGACATTAAATTTTTCTTTAATTTTTTCTATAAAATCCTGAACTAAAACTTCAGGTGCTGATGCACCTGATGAAATACCTATAGTATCACATTGAGAAATTTTTTCTAATGGAACTGAACTTTCAGAATGTATTAACTCTGAATAATTACATCCTGCTTTATTGGCTACCTCCACGAGTCTTTTTGAATTAGATGAATTCCTACTCCCAATTACAAAGAACATGTCACACTTTGATGCAATATGTTTAACGGCTGCTTGTCTATTAGTCGTGGCATAACAGATGTCCTCTTTATTTGGCTCTTTAATTTGTGGAAATTTTTTTTTTAAAGCATCAATAATATCTTTTGTATCATCAACAGAAAGAGTTGTTTGAGTTACAAAAGCTAATTTTTTATTTGATGGAATATCAATATCCTTAACATCATCAATCGTTTCAACTAATTCTATTGATCCCTCTGGAATTTGACCCATAGTGCCAATTACTTCAGGATGATTTTTGTGACCAATTAAAAAGATATGGAAACCAGCTTTATTTAAATTTTCAGCTTCTCTATGCACTTTAGAAACCAAAGGACAAGTAGCATCTATATATTCCATTTTTAAATCTTGAGCTTCTTTTGGAACTTTTTTTGGAACTCCATGAGCTGAAAAAATTACTGGTCTAGTTTTGTCCTTAATTTCACTAATTTCTTCTACAAATATTGCACCAATCTTTTTTAAATTTTCGACTACATGCTTATTGTGAACTATCTCATGTCGCACATAAACTGGTGACCCAAATTTATTTATGCTTTTTTTTACAATTTCTATTGCTCGATCAACTCCAGCACAAAACCCTCTTGGAGCAGCTAAATATATTTTTAAATCTTTATTTTTCATTTTTTTCAATAAGATACTCCAATAATATATGCGGAAAGGTCAAAGACGCCAAACCTATAAATATTACTTTTAACATTGCATCGTCAAAAACATAATATTTAGCTAAAAAATAAAGACTTATTATAAATAGTAATAAAGTCATTAATGTAAGCGGTAATGCTTTTCTTATAAACTTATAAAAACCAACTTTAAAATCATTACTATCAATTTCATATATTAGAGAAAGAGAATGTCTTACAGAGTGTAAAAAACAAAAATAAATTGTGAAAGCAATTAATGGAGGGAGAAAAACATTAAGCAATATAATATTTGTCCAATCTGCAATTAAGAATCCACCATTGTTTGATTGAACTGTTATAATAATGTTAGCAATAAAACTTAGAAATATCATAAGTATTAAAAATTTACTGCTTAAAAAACCTAAGTCTAAGTTTAAGATTTGAAAAATTTCATTGGTCTTTTTATTATGAAATAGAAGGGGTGCAATAATGATTACACTTCCTTTAAACAAATATAGAAAATCGTAAACTAAATTTTTTATGTTTTGTTCTACGCAACTATCCTCTTTACCAAAATGATATGAAGCAACCATTAAAAAAATTATTAAAACAATTTCTGGAACTATCATCCAAGTAAAAATTACTATCAACGAGACAGCTATATAAGCTAAGTAAAAGTATGACTTATTTTTTATTTTATAGATTTTCATTAATTTATAACCTTTTAGGTGATCAAGAGCTCCATGAGAAACACCTATGATAGATATTAAAAAGAAACAGATGATAGTTTGATATTGAAATTCTATTTGCTTATTTTCAAAATATTTTGAAATTAAAATTAAAAAAATAATATTGAATAGAAGTAAAAAAAACGAATATTTTTTATTTATTTTATATAAATCCATTAATTGAATAAAGCCTTTATAAAAGGCCACTTTGGCATTTTTGATATTATTGATAAGTCTTGAAAAATATTACTTTTATTTGAGAGAAATTTTACACTTGTTTCTGCGCTAGAATTAAAGATTTCAAAAAAAATATTTGGCATTCTTTTAGCATTCCTTTTCAACACTTTTAAAAATATTTTATCAAGAATTTCATATTTTTTTCCGATATTGTAAGTTTTTAAATTATCTAAGTTTTTAACAATATATTTACAATGTTCTTGAATATTTAAAAAAGTGTATCCAGTGCTTAATCTCGTCATTTTACCTGCTGTTCCGATATTAATTTTTTTTTTACCGTTTAAATTTGTAGGATAAAATAATGGAATTTGTCCTTTTTCTTTATAAATTATTTTGTAATTTTTAATCTTAAGAATTTTTTCAATATATTCCTTAATCTGAAAATCATAGTCTTTTTCCGAAGGATCTTTCATATTTGATAACCAAGTTGTTTCAATTAAAGCTTTATTTTTTGAAAACGGAAGAGTGTAAAAAAAATGAACGCTATTTTTTTGGTCACAATCAAAATCCATTAAATTAATTATAGAATCATCAAATATATTCTTATCCGTTTCAATTTCATAACCTCCAAAATGTTGCCAAAGATCATTTTCATTTGAATTTATTTTAGGAACACTATTAAATACGTACGAATTTTCTGTATTCACATCCTCCTTATTTCTGAAGAAATGAATATTTTTATTTGCTTTAAGTCTGTTTAAAGTTTTTTTGTAAAATAGACCACTGTCAACAGATTGATACGGTAGACTTTCACACTCAACCTGCTTTGATTTATTGGGAATATTAATTGAAAAAGAATCCCAACTTTTAATCACACAATCTTCAAAATTATGTGGAAATGTTTTCCAAAAAGACCATGTTTTATCTCGTTGGTATTCAGTCCTAGGCTCAATAATAGCTAAGGTTTTATTACTTAACTTGTTATTGATTTCAAGCTCGTAAGCTAAGGAGAGGCCAGCGCAACCGCCGCCAATTATTGTATAATCAAATTCTTTCATCTATATTAATTTCTAAACCAATCTCATTATGCTCTTCATTTCTGTAATAATTATCTGATTGAATAAATAATAATCTAAAAAAATCAAAAATACTTAAAATAGTTTGAACGATTTTGCCAGATTTAGTAACATAAATTTTTCCAGATTGATTATATTCCTCAATGTCTCTTTTTTTAATGATTTTATAACCAATCTCTCTATAAACTCTGCGAGCGACTAATATAGCGAAACGGCACCTAATTGGAATTTCTCTGATTGAATTAAAACAACTATTATAAAACAAATCTGCAGTAGTAATTGTATTTTTTATATTTGAAATATCATGCTTAATATATTCTCTATTTTTCTCTCTATCTTCTATTACATCTCTAGAGATATTTGTAAGCTGCATCGCTATCCCTAAATCAATTGCAGATTTCAGAGCTGTTTTAGATTTTACTCTAAGAATTTTCGCCATCATCAAACCTACCGTTCCAGCCACTCTATAAGAATATACTAGCAGCTCTCTTTTAGATTTAAATTCTATTTTTTCTTTTAAATCTGACTCAATGCCATCAAAAAGATCGAGAACAATTTTTTCTGATACATCGAAGTTTTTAATAATGCTATGTATCTTTTTGATACTATCGTTTTCGAAGTTGTGGTTAATAAAGTCATTTTTATAGTTAAGAAATTTCTTCTTTTTAATCTCTAAAGATATTTCTTCATCAGCAATATCGTCTAATATTCTACAAAAATCATACAGGTCAGATCCATTTTTATAAACATCGCTAGGCAAGAAAAATCCAGCCCAACTAAAAGACTTTGCATGAATTGATAAAAGATTATTCACCATTAAAGAATTTTATCTAAAACTTTTGCCGATGATAAAACTCCAGGCACACCAGCACCAGGATGTGTTCCAGCACCAACAAAATATAATCCATCATAAATTTCAGACTTATTGTGAAATCTAAAATAAGCAGATTGCGTAAATTTTGGTTGAATTGAAAAGCCTGATCCAAATTTTGTGTTAAGATCTTTTTCAAAGTAGTCGGGCGTTAAGTAGAAATCCTCTACTATGTTTTCTCTTAAATTTGGAAGCAAATCCTTTTCCATTTTATCAATTACTAAATTTTTAATTTTTTCACCGCTCTCCGACCAATTTATATTTGATTGATTATTAGGAACTGGGACTAGAACATAAAAACAATCACATCCATCGGGTGCCATCGAATTATCTGTTGCTGTAGGTCGATGCAGATAATAGCTTATATCATCGTTAAGTTTCTTTTTATCAAAAATATCATCCAAATTTTCTTTATATTTGTTACCAAATTTAATCGTGTGGTGAGCGACATCCTTGTAAACTTTTTTAGTTCCAAAATAATAAACAAATAAACCCATTGAATAATCCATTCTTTTTCTCTTAAAGTTGAAAAAAAAATTCAGGTCTTTTTTATTTAATAATCTCTCATAGACATCGGGTGGATCAGCATTACAAACCACATTATTTGCAGAAATTTCATCACCGTTTTCTAGTCGAATACCTTTAATTGTTTTTCCATTTGAAATAATTTTGTTTACCTCAAAGCCTTTTTTTATTTTTATATTTTCCTCATTCATTAATGTTTCAAGACCCTTAATTATATTTCCGGTCCCCCCCATCGAGTAATGAATTCCCCATTTCTTTTCTAGATATAGTATTAAGCCATAAATCGAAGTTGTTGTGAAAGGATTACCACCCACAAGTAGAGGATGCATGCTAAGAATTCTTCTTAGTTTTTCGTGTTTAACATATGAGGACACAAGAGAATAAACAGATTTATAACTTTTTAATTTTAATAAAGATGGAATTTGTTTCATCATAAAAAAAGGTTTCGTAAAGGGAACATCTGAAAGTTCTAAATACCCCTTTTCAAAAATTTTTTTTGTGAAATTTACTAATTTGATATAACCTTTCACATCATCTGGAGAAATTGCAGATATTTGCTTTTCCATTTCTTCTTCATTTCCTGAGTAATTGAATTTTGTGCCATCTTCAAAAACGAATTGATACCAAATATCTAAAGGTTTTATGTTTAAATAGTCTTTTGGATCTTTTCCAAATAATTCGAACAACTCATATATCAAATAAGGTGCGGTAATTACTGTCGGTCCAGCATCAAATGAAAACCCATTTTTTCTAAAAATTCTTGCTCTACCACCTAAATCATTTTGTTTTTCAATTAAGGTCACCTCGTGGCCTTTTGCTCTCAGCCTAAGAGCTGCAGATATACCACCAAAACCTGAACCTATGACTATGGATTTCATAACAATAATTTATATTTTTTTTCTAAAAATGTAAGAATTTATTTTAATTTGAGCCAGCTTTTTTCAAAGCATCTTTAGCATCTTTTAAATTTTTTTGAAATAAATTGTCGAGCTTTGATTTTTCAATTGAATTTTTAATTAAATTTTCTGAAGCAGAGAATGCAACATCTACTGAAGTATTTTTAATTTCTCTAACAGCTTCATCCTTCATTTGTTTAATTTTGCTTAAAGATAGTTCTTTTTTAATTTTAGCCGAGTTCTCAAACTTAAGCTCTAATTCACTCACCATTTTTTCAGAGTCATTTTTTGCTTGTTCTATAATTTTTTTACTTTCCTTCACGGCTGAGCTTAATTTTGATTGAGAATCTTCTAATAATTTTTTTGTTTCTATTCTTAACTTTTCGCTTTCATCTAATTCATTTTTTATCTCAGAGATTTTTGTGTCTAAAGCCTCATTTATTTTTCGAGGGATCTTGAAATAAATTAGAACTCCAAAAAAAATAACAAAAGATATAGCTACCCAAAAAGTTGAATCAAATTCCATTTGTGCTCCTGCTCAATTTTTTAAGTTCTTCTTCAACTAAAGCAGAAACACTGCTATCATTTACATCAGTTCCAATTAATCTTTTTATGACTTCGTTGGTTATATTAGAAGCTATTGAATTTATTTTTTTTGGTGAAGATAATTTTAACTCGATTATTTCTTTTTCAACATTTTGAATTTCTGAATTTAAGTCTTCATCAAGTTTCATTTTTTTTTTGGTTATTTCAGAGACAACCTTCTCTCTTGCGGCTAACATTACTTCTTTAGCTTTGTTTTTACTTTTCAAAATTATCTCATCAAATTCTTTGAGATTTTTTTCACTTTGTTCTCTTTGCTTTTCAGCTGTCTCAATATTTTCTAAAATTTGCAATCTTCTCTGTTCTAGGTTTTTACTTATTCTAGGCAAGATAAATTTAGAAAGGACTAAAAAAAGGGTACCGAAAGTTATGGTTAACCAAAAAATTTGCGATACCCAAAATTCAGGATCCAATTGAGGCATTCCTCCTTTTTCTGCACTTTTCACTGCTACAGTGCAGAACGAGAAATAAAAAATATTAAGTAAAATAATTTTTTTCACAATTACTTAAAAAGCAAATAAAATTATCAAAGCTACAACAAGTCCAAACAACCCAGTGGCCTCAGCTAATGCGAAACCTAAAAGTAAATTTGGAAATTGTTTTTGAGCTGCAGATGGATTTCTCATAGCGCCAGATAGATAGTTACCAAAAATAATACCTATTCCTACTCCTGCTCCTGCTAGAGCAATTGCCGCTAATCCCGCTCCAATCATTTTTGCTGCTTCTAACTCCATATTATCCTCCTTATGATTAATGGTGTAAATTTAATGCATCATTTAAATAAATGCATGTTAAAATTGCAAAAACATAAGCTTGAAGAAAAGCAACTAATATCTCCAAACCTGTTAATGCAACTGAAAAACTCAGTGGAAGCCATCCACCGACAATTCCAAGACTTACTACAAAGCCTCCGAATACTTTCATCATTGTATGTCCCGCCATCATATTTGCAAACAATCTTACAGATAAACTGATGGGTCTGCTTAAATAAGAAATAATTTCTATAACTACAATTAGTGGTAACAAGACAGCCGGCACTCCGCTTGGTACAAAAAGTTTTAAATAGCCAAATCCATGTTTAATAAATCCAATAATTGTCACTCCAATGAAAATAAATGCTGCTAAAACAAATGTTACAATTATGTGGCTCGTTACTGTAAATGAGTAGGGGATCATACCGAACATGTTACAAAAAAGAACAAACATAAAAAGTGAAAAAATAAATGAAAAATATGGTTTAGCTTTCGAACCAGCCGTATCACTTATCATTTTAGACACAAATGTATAACTAAGTTCTGAGAGCAATTGTATTTTATCAGGAATTATATTTCTTTTTTGTGCACCTAAATTAAAAATTATTAATATTGCTAATGAGCTTATGACCATGAATAAACTTGCATTAGTAAAGGATAAATCTATTTCCCCTATTTTAATTTCTGGACCAATTCTATAAACGTTAAATTGGTACATTGGATTTGCTGCCATAAAATCAATTCTGTAATTTTTTTGCTGACCTAATTACATTTAATATACCCGCAACTACACCAACAAAAAAAAATATTATTATTAACCATGGTTTAGTATCAAACCAATTATCTAAAATAAACCCTATAATTGTCCCTACTAATACAGCCGCCACTAACTCAGTGCTCAATTTGAAAGCTTGTCCAATATTAGATGTTTGGGGATTTTCTTTTTCTACTTTTAACTTTTTACGTGCATTTTTTAGGCGATCTTTTAGCCGTTCTTTACCCATCTAGGCAACCATGCTCTCAGCTTTTTCAAGGTCAACTGAAACTAGCTGGCTTATGCCTTTCTCTGGCATGGTTACACCATAAAGTCTATTCATTTTTGACATGGTAAGTGCGTGATGGGTAACAATAATAAATTTTGTTTTAGTAATTTTTATGAGTTCATCCAAAAGATTACAAAAACGAATAACGTTTGCGTCATCTAAAGGTGCATCTACTTCATCAAGAACACATATTGGTGAAGGGTTAGTTAAGAAAACTGCAAAGATTAAAGATAAAGCAGTCAGCGCTTGCTCTCCACCTGAAAGAAGAGTTATTGACTGAAGTCTTTTTCCTGGAGGACTTACCAACATTTCTAAACCTGCATCAAGTGGATCATCAGAGTCAACTAATTCCAGTTTCGCACTTCCACCGTTAAATAATTTTGTATAAACTTCATTAAATTTTCTATTTACCTTTTCAAAGGCCTCAAGGAGTCTTTCTCGACCTTTTTGATTAAGTTCATTAATACTTTCTTTAAGTTTAAGAATGGCTGTAACTAAATCTGATCGATCTTTTTCCATTTTCTTAATTTCAATTTCGTATTTACTTGTTTCTTCATCTGCTCTTAGATTTACTGATCCTAGTTTGTCTCTCTCTCTTTTCTTTTCATCAAGCAATTCCTCTTGCGTAAGTGCATCTGGAAGATCACTTTGATCTGTCAAGTTTGAGAATTCAAAAACATCTTTTTCTGCAAGATTTAATTCATTTTCAATTCTTTCTAACAAATCAATTCTTCTTTTTGACAGACCATCGATTGTTGCTGTTGAACTCGCTTTTCTTTCTCTAATTTCTATAGAATTTTCTCTGATCTCTGAAAGCTCAAGATTAAGAGCGTTTGATTTTTTATCTGATATTTTAATTAATTTTTCATTCTCTTCTTTCTCAATTTCAGAAAGTCTTAAATTTTCAGTCAGCTGTCCTTTTTTTTCTGCTTGAGTGTTTGGTTTATTTTCTAAAAGATTTAACTGACTAGATGATTTTTGTCTTCTTTCATTAAGTTGTTTTATTGATTTGTTGGAGTTTTCAAGTAGATTTTTCCAACTTTCAATTTCAGTATCAATAATTTTTATTCTTTCTTTTCTTTTAATTGAATCGTTTTTTATGTTTTGGTTTTTGCTATAGCTTTCGGCATATTCTTCAATAATGTTTTTACATTCTTCAATAGCTTTTATAGCATCATCATTTTGGTTCTGACTAATCAAAGTCTTTACGTTTTCAAGATTGTTTTTAAGTTTATCTTTAACGGAAAAAAGATCATCATTTGATTTTTTTTCAGTATCGTAATATTTTGTATCAATATTGATTAAATCATTTTTTTCCTCTTTTAACCTTTTTTCATTTGAATTAGCATCAATCGTAATACTTTTTTCTCTATCCAAATCATTATCTATTTCAACAAGACTATTTTTAAAATTCTCAATCTCTCTTTGAATTCTATCATTTTCCTCATCCAAACTTTTGAGTTCTAAGTTTAATCTTTGGATTTTAGAAAGTATTTCAAAATTTTTTTCTTTAATTGGGGTGTTTGTTGCACTTTCACTTTCTATATTTTTTTCAATTTCATTAATTTTATTTGTAATATTTTCAAATTCTTGATCAGAGTCTTTATTAATTTCTTTTTCTAAGGTAATCTCTTTATCTATCTCCTGCAATTTTAAAAAATATAAACCTGCTTCAATTTTTTTTATTTCTTCAGAAATCATCTTATATTTTCCAGCTTCTTCTGCTTGTTTTTGTAAATTTGCTAATTGTTTCTCTTGTTGTCTTCTTAATTCATCCGCTCTTTTTAAATTATTTTCTGCAGCATTTAATCTTACTTCAGCTTCATGTCTTCTAGCGTGTAAACCAGAAATTCCCGCTGCCTCCTCAAGTATTGCTCGTCTATCACTTGGTTTTGCTGTAACTAACGATCCAATTCTACCTTGGCTTATTAATGATGGAGAGTGAGCCCCAGTTGAAAGGTCAGCAAAAAACATTTGAGCATCTTTTGCCCTTACTTCTTTCCCATTTATATGAAACTTTGATCCTTTATCTTTTTCAATCTTCCGTCTAATTTCTATTTCGGGAATATGTTTATAATTGTGTGATCCTAGACTTCCATCGTTTGATAGGTTTACAACTACCTCAGCTATATTTTTGGAAGGTTTGTTTGAAGTACCAGAGAAAATAACATCTTCCATACCTGAGCCTCTCATACTTTTTGCTGATGTTTCACCCATACACCATCTTAAAGACTCAACGATATTTGATTTACCACATCCGTTTGGACCAACAATCCCAGTTAGACCGTCCTCAATAAGTAAACTTGTTTTATCTGCAAAAGATTTAAAACCGTTTAACTGAATTTTTTTAAATTCCATTAAGGAATTATAACAGTTTTTCTATGGCTTTTTTTAAATTTTTAAATGATAGCGTTTTTTCAAACTTTTGATCGTTTAAAATAAGTGTAGGGGTTGAATTTATATCAAATTCTTTTACACCCTCGATTCGTTCGTTCAAAATGAAGGCCTCTAACTCAGTGTTAGAAAAACACTTTTCTTCATCTAGAGGTTTTTCAAATAATTTTATAACTGAAGACAAATTTGAATTAAGTTCTTCAATCGTTGATCCTTTGGCCCACTTTTTTTGGTTAGAGTATAAAAAATGTAGTAAGTCTGATTTGCCATCATTGTTACAATGAGCCAGTTTGGATGCATTTAATGCTGCCATGTCTAATGGGAAATTTCTAAATTCAATATTAATAATACCAGTATCAATAAATTCTTTTTTTAATTCAGGGTAAACTTTATTATGAAAATCTGCACAGAATGAACAAGTAAGAGACTCGTAAATTATTAGTTTAATTTTTGCGTCTTCTCTACCCTCAATTATTGGTTTGAAGGGAGATGCGTTAATATTTGTCTGGAAAAGAACAAAAATTATTAGTATAAAAGTTTTCTTAATCATTTTTTTCTCTATACACTTTAGCAAATTCTTTTAAAGAATTTTCAATTTTTTTATTTTTAATTCCCCCCAAATTAATTTTAGAATTACTTTTTTTAAGATTTTTTGGTTTTTCATCTTTCCTGTCAAAGGTATACACTTTTAATGTTGAAATTAAATCATATCCAAAAAAAGAATTAATCTTATCTATTATATTTTTTTTTGAATACTCTAATTCGACTTCGTGACCTCTTTTAACCATTACTTCCAATACGGATTTTCTAAATTTATTAGAACTCAAATATTTTTTTGGATAACTTAAAGAAAATAGCTCATCACCAACAAACATTCTCCAATTTTCTATAAGTTCAGAATAAACCTCTCCTTTTTGCTTCAATAATTTTTTTACTTTTGTGGGTAAAGTATCTTTAAAGGATCTTAACCCTTGAATGACTTTAGATCTCTGATTAGAATTAAAATTCATGGTTAAATCAATTATATCAAAAAAAATTTTATTTTGGTACGATAATAATAAGAGAATTCTACCATGGAGAAAAAATACTTCTAAGGAACAAAAACTTTATTTCACATTTGTTAGTGAGTTTATGTTGCAACAAACTCAAGTGTCAACTGTTATTCCTTATTTCAAAAGATTTGTGCAAAAAATTCCAAATTTTAAAAAGTTGTCCAAAACAAATGACCAAACACTAATGAAGTTGTGGGAGGGACTGGGCTACTATTCTAGAGCAAGAAATTTAAAAAAATCTGCAATAATGATTAATGGTAAATTTGGTGGAATTTTACCATCTAATTTTGAGGATTTAAAATCTTTGCCTGGAGTCGGTGATTATACGTCTACTGCAATAATGGCTATTGCTTTCAATCAAAAATTTATTCCTTTGGATGGAAATGTTGAAAGAATTCTTAAAAGAGTTTTATTTCTTAGAAACGATGGGGATATATCAAAAGAAAATATGCAAATTTCAAAAAAATTTTTTGGTTTATCAGAAAGAGCAAGTGATTATGCTCAAGCTATAATGGAATTAGGTGCTTTAGTATGCAGGCCCACCTCTCCATTATGCGACAAGTGTCCAATAAGAATAAATTGTATTTCATATAAACGAAAAGATTTTTCTTTAATAAAAAAAACAAAAAAAAATAAGATCAAATATTTTGAGGCAAATATTTATATGAATGAAAATAAAATGTTATTAATTAGAAATAATAAATTTAACTTTCTTAAAAATTTATTAATCTTTCCGATGAACGAAATAGATAAGTCAAAATTTAACTCTTCATCAAAAGTAAAAACAAAAATTAAGATATCTAATATAGATATGAATATTGTAATTAATAAAAATAAAATTAAATCAACAAATAAAGGCGTAATTTTAAACCGAAAAAAAATAGTAAGTGAAGTAATACCATCTTTTACAAAAAAATTATTTAGAGTAGCCTCGAGTAATGTATGAAAAAAATTGGAATTATTGGAGCAGGGATATCAGGATTATACATAGCTAATCTTTTTAAAAAAAACCCTAAATATCAAGTATCAATTTTTGATAAAAAAAACTCTCTTAATCTAGACGAGGGGTACGGTGTACAATTATCTACAAACAGCGTCAAACTTTTAAATGAAATTGGATTTAACAAATTAGAAAAAAACGAAAAATTTAATCCAGAAAAAATAAATTTTTACTCAAAAAAAGATGAAGATAAAATATGTGAACTAGATATATCTGAATTTAACTCAAATGATTGCAAGTATACTACTTTGAAAAGATCTACTTTGATCAATTTTCTAAAAAAAGATTTAGAGGATTTGATCAAAACAAATTATAGTGTATCGAAAATTGATCAAGAGCAAGAAAAAATAAAACTTACTTTTGAAAATAAAGAAACTCACGAATTTGATTATCTAATTATTTCTGAAGGGGTTTTTTCAAAAAGTAGAAATCTTGTTTCAAATAAACAAGTTCAACCAAAATATAATAATACTTTAGCTATAAGGGGAACGATACCGGCAAATTCAAATATAATTGATAAAAAGAATATTTTGTTATTTTTGGGCTCCGATTTTCATCATGTAATTTATCCTATTTCTCCATGTGGAGATTTAAACTTAATAGCTATAATGAAATATAAACTTTCAGCAGACGAACAGAAAAATTACTCATTGTTTAATGATAAATTATTTATACAAAAAATTTTAGAAAATATTCCTCAAGAGAACAAAGAATTTTTTAATAATCTTAAAGAATTAAAAATATTTCCTGTGTTTGTTAGTGATAATTTTTTTGAAGTAAAAAATAAGAACATTTATTTAATAGGAGATGCTTTTTTTGCTTTTCCACCATCATTTGCTCAAGGCGCATCTCAGTCCATAGAGGGCGCACATGAACTATTTGCTAGTATAGAAAATAATTCCAATGCTAACTTTTTTAAAAATAGGGTTAATAAAACAAAAATGGTAAATAATAGATCAAAATTGAATCAGTTTGCTTTTCATCTATCAAATCCTTTAACTGTATATCTTAGAAATATTTTTTTAAAAAAATTAGTAAAAAATAAAAAGTTTTTAGAAAGTTATTTAGGAAAAATTTATAGGTAACTTTTTGACAAGAATTTTTGTCTTAAATTATCTATTGGCACGAAAGTATTTCCTAATTCGCAATGCCAATAAGTCCATCCATTACAACTTTCAGCTCCTAAAATTGTAGCTGCAACCTTATGAATTGAACCTTCAGTTTGAGCATGTTTGATACTCCCATCAACCATAATTTTTGCGCTGATTTTCTTTTTATTATCAAAAATAATAGTGCCAGGCTTGATTATTCCCAATTCAACCAGTGAACCAAAAGGTATTCTTGGTTTGGATTTATTGTTTTTAAGTGTATCTAAATAATGATCTTCTATTGGTTTTGTATTTTTCAATCTTTGTTCGGCAGCTTTGAAATAGGATTTTTCTTTTTCTATACCGTAATAATTTCTACTCAATTTTTTTGCAACCGTTGCAGTTGTTCCTGATCCCAAAAATGGATCAAGAATTAAATCATCTTTATTTGAAGTTGCTAATAAAATTCTATGAAGTAAAGCTTCTGGTTTTTGTGTAGAATGAACCTTTTTTCCATTTTTTTTTAAACGTTCTGTTCCATTGCAAATGGGCAAATCCCAATTAGATCTCATTTGTAAATCATCATTCAAACATTTTAATGATTGATAATTAAAAGTATATTTTGAATTCTCTGATTTTGAAGCCCAAATTAAAGTTTCATGAGCATTAGTAAATCTTGTCCCTCTAAAATTTGGCATTGGATTTTTTTTGTTCCAAATTACATCATTTAAAATCCAAAACCCTAAATTTTGAATAGCTGTACCAACTCTAAATATATTATGATAACTTCCTATAACCCAGATTGCTCCATTCTTTTTTAAAATTCTTTTACACTCACTTAACCACGCATATGTGAATTCATCATATTTCTTAAAACTTTCAAATTGATCCCATTTATCATTTACTGCATTAACTTTTGATCTATCTGGTCTAGTTAGTTTATTTTTTAGTTGAAGGTTGTAAGGCGGATCTGCAAAAACTAAATCGAAAGTCTCATCTGGAATTCTTTTCAATTCTCTAAGACTGTCTCCGTTAATAATTTTGTTTTTTAAATCTAACCCTCTCATTTTAAAAGAAACAATTAGACTCTAGGTCGGAGTCCAGGTCAACTCATGATTGAATTAATTTTGATTAATTGTGCCTTCGATTATTTGGGACTCAATATATTGTGTATTGGTTTGAATGTTTTTCTATGATGTTTTGTAATTCCAAATTTTTTAATTGCTGAAAGATGATCTCTAGTCCCATAGCCAACATTTTTATCCCACAAATAAGCTTTAAATTTTTTTGACATCTTTCTAATCAATCGGTCTCTTGAGACTTTTGCTAAAATAGACGCTGCAGAAATTTCAGGAATTTTCTGGTCACCTCTAACAACTGATTTTATATTTAATTTATTAATATTAGGTTTTTTATTTCCATCAACTTTTACTATTTGTGGTTTGAATTTTAATTTTAAAATTGATCTTTTCATCGCCAAAAGAGATGCATTTAAAATATTTATTTTTTCAATTTCTTTCTTTGAAGCAGTCCCAATAGCCCAATAAGAATTTTTTTTTATGTAATTTTCCAAAAATTCTCTCTTCTTAGGAGATAATTTTTTTGAGTCTTTTACTCTCTTTTTATCAAAACCTTTTTTAAAAACTACTGCCGCTGCATATACAGGCCCAATAAGACTACCTCTACCGACCTCATCTACCCCAGCTACACTTTTTTGAGATTTATATTCCAATTTTCAATTCTTCAATTTTATTTCTTATTTCTTTTAAATCTGCCCAAGAAAATTTTTTTTGATCTGGCTGTCTTAACAAATAAGCAGGGTGGAAGGTAACCATAGTTAAATAAGTTTTGTTATTAACAATTAGTTCTTTCCAAAATCCTCTTGATTTAGAAATTTTTTCCTTATTCCCGAAAAAAGCCTCCATAGCAGTGCTTCCCAATAATATTATTAACTTGGGGTTTATAATTGAAATATGTTTTTTTATAAAAGGAGCATAAGTATTAATCTCAACTTCATTAGGTTTTCTATTTTCAGGTGGTCTGTAATTTACTATATTTGTTACATAAACTTTATTTCGTTTAATATTAATTGCAGCTAACATTTTATTCAAAAGTAAGCCTGCGTCTCCTACAAAAGGTTTTCCCTGTTCATCTTCTTTTTGACCAGGGCCTTCACCTATCAGCATAATGCCACTGTCATGATCACCATCGGCAAAAACTAGATTGTTTGAATTATTTTTTAGAGTGCAATTTTCAATATTAGAGATTTCGTCCTTTAGTTTTTTAAGCAAATCCTCCTTTTTTTCGATTTTAACAAATCTTTTAATAGGAGCATTTGAGAAGTTAAAAGAAGACTTGATAAAATCGTATTTTTGCATTTTATTTCTTTTATTTAAAAAAAATAATCATATTCTTTAAGTATGAAAAAAATTTGTTTTTTTTTAATCATTTTTTTATATCAAACTTTTTCCTTCGCTAAAACAGCTGAAAATATTGAATTCAACCATAAGTATTTATCAAATTATTTTTCAGCAATAATATCCATTAATAATCAAGACGATAAAGTTTCGTTAAAATATTTAAATAACACGAAGAGTCTTGTTAAAACTCATGAGAGTTATTTGGAAAATTACCTTATCTCATTAGTTCTAAACAACAAAATTGATATCGCTTTTAATAAAGCTATTCAATTAAAGGCTAACGAAACAAATTTTTTTGAGGCAAAAATACTTTTAGCTCTAAATTCGATAAATAAAAAAGATTTTTCAAATGCGATGTTAATCTTGGAGCAAATGGATGAAGTTCCACTAGATACTCTTGAGCTAATTATCAAAGAGACATTAAAAGATTATCTAGATACAATCACATTTAAAAAAATGGACAAAAACGAAGATGTCCAGTTTGGTGAAATAGACAAAATAAAAAAGATTTTTCAGTCTTGTTACTTAGGCAAAAAGAATACAGATCTTTTATTTGAGGAGCTTGTAATTAAAGATACTGAAGATTTTTCAAGGTATATTTTTTTCTACATTAATTATTTAGCTCAAATCAAAGATTTTAATAAAATAAACGAGTTACAAAATAAAATAGATTATACGAACAGCAGCATTTTAATTGCTCAAGCAAAACAGTGGATTGAAAATAAAAGATATGACAAAATTACTTCAACGTTCTCATGTAAAAATGAAAATAACATTATATCTGAATTCCTATTTTTGATTTCTAACTTATATTCCTCACAAGAACTTTATAAAAAGTCAAATTTCTATATTCATTTATCAAATTATCTAAATCCTGAATTTAATTTTAATAATAGTCTATTAGCTGAAAATTATATAAGTAATAAAAAATTTGATTTAGCTTTGAAATCTTTGAATTTTATTTCAGAGGAAGATCTTATTTTTAGTTGGTATAAAAATAAAAAAAAATCTTCAATTATCAAAAATCAAGAAAGTGAGGAAGCAGCACTCGATTTTTTAGAAAAAAAATTTGATGGATTAAAAACTAATAATATAAAAATTTTGTATGACATGGGTGGAATTTACAAAAGTTTTGAAAAATATGATGAGGCGATAAAAATTTACTCTAAATTATTGAACTTGTTAGACAACAGATCAAAAGCTTATGCTGATATTTTATACAGGCGGGGAGGCAGCTTTGAAAGGATTGGAGATTACAAAACTGCTGACAAAGACTTATTAGAGTCTTTAAATATTACTCGTGAAAATCCTTACGTATTAAATTACCTTGCATATAGTTGGTTGGAGAGAAACTATAAAATTGAGCTTTCAATGGAAATGTTAAAAGAAGCATATGATTTAAGAAAGAACGATCCTTATATAACTGACTCTTTGGGATGGGGATATTATTTAATAAACGATTTTAAGAATGCAGAAAAATATTTAAAGAAAGCTGTAGAATTAATGCCATATGATCCGATAGTGAATGATCATTACGGGGACATACTTTGGATGTTAAATAGAAAAATACAAGCAAGATATTTTTGGAACAATGTATTAAATTTAGATGAAACAGATGATGAAATGAAAATTGATGTTAAAAAAAAGATTATTTATGGTATAGAAAAAACCTAAATTTAACATGCACAGAAAAGTAATTAAGTCTTTTGCAAAAATTAATCTTTTTTTAAACGTAGTTTCAAAAAAAAAAAAATTTCACAGAATTCAGTCTCTTTTTAGCTTTATTGATCTACATGATAGAATAGAAATATCGACAATTAATCGTAAAAAACATTCTATAAAATTTGATGGAAAATTCTCTAAAGGAATAAGTAAAAAAAATTCTATTTCTACTTTACTTAAAATTTTAGACCAAAAAAAACTAATTAAAAAAAAATACTATATCAAAGTTACAAAAAATATTCCTCAAAAGTCAGGTATGGGAGGGGGTTCTATGAATGCTGCTTCAATTCTTAAATTTTTTTTAAAAAGAAAAATTGTAATTTTAAATAAAAAAAGAATTTTAGAAGTTTGTGAGATGGTAGGTAACGATGTTAAAATAGGGTTATATAAGAGTCCAATTTTTTTGAACTCAAACAATTCAATACAATCATTAAAAAAAGGATTGAGTTATCATTTGCTTATTTTTAAACCAAAAATTGGATGTTCTACAAAATATATTTTTTCAAAATTTAAAAATTTTTCAAAGAAAATATCATCAAATAAAAAAAATTTGCTTAAATTAAATAATAAAAAGAATGATTTGGAACCAATTGTATTAAAAAAATTTAGAAATATTAGCAAACCAGTATTTTTTTTGAAAAGCTTAAAAGGGATAGAATTTGTAAGAATGACAGGGTCTGGTTCTAGCTTTGTTGCCTATTTTAGGTCTAAAAAAAACTTACTAAATGCGTCTAAATTATTCACCATTAAATACAAAAAATATTGGTCTGTAATGTCTAAAACTATATAATTTTTGATTAGTTGTGTTATAAGAATTTAATTTTGGGGCGTAGCCAAGTGGTAAGGCAGCGGTTTTTGGTACCGCCATTCCTAGGTTCGAATCCTAGCGCCCCAGCCAGTTATGTTTAAACTAATTAATAATTTTTTTAATCACAGTAAAAACGATTTATTAAAAAAGAATTCATTGGATATTCAGAAAAATTTTCCAGTAAAAAAAATATTTGATGCAATCAAGTCTTTTTCAGATGAAAGCGATATTTATTATGTAGGAGGATGCGTAAGGAAGATCTTTTGCCATGAGTTAGTAGATGATATTGATTTAGCAACAAACATAAATCCTGAGGAAGTTATACTGTCGTTAAAGAAAAATAATATTTCCTTTTATGAAACCGGAAAAAATCATGGGACAATAACAGCAATTATTGATGACAAGAAATTTGAAATTACATCTTTAAGGAAAGATATATTTACTGATGGAAGGCACGCGAAAGTATTATTTTCAAAAGATTGGAGAGAAGATGCGGAGAGAAGGGACTTTACTTTTAACTCAATATACTTGAATATTTATGGTGAAGTGTTTGACCCCTTTAATGGAAGAAAAGATTTAGAAAATGGTTGTGTCACTTTTATTGGAGATCCATCAAAACGCATTAAAGAAGATTACCTTAGAATACTCAGATATATAAGATTTTTCTTAAACTATTCAAAAAAAGACCACGAACCAAAGATAAAAAAAATTATCAAACAAAATTTAGATGGCTTGCTTAAAATCTCCAAAGAAAGATTAATAGATGAGTTAAAAAAGATCATTTTTTCCAAGGGGTTCATGAATCTTAAAAAAGATAATTTTTCAAAAGAAATTCTTGAGCTTGTTTTTCCAAGTTTAAACAATACTTCATTTTTAACTGATAAGAACAAACTTATTATTAAAGATATACAATTAAGCAAGAATTTCATTGTTTTACTAAGTGCTATGATGATCAAAGATTTAAATAGTATTAATTATATACTTTATAAGTTCAATTTTTCTAACCGAGAGAAAGAGAGACTTCTTTATATTCACGATAATTATCAAATGAGTTTAGAGAAAAGTTTTTTTGATAGAGAGTTGAAAAAAAGAATATATTTTGGAGAAAAAGAAAGTCTTTTAGATCTTATAACCCTGCAATTATTATTTTTTCACAGAAACGAGAAAGCACTTAATGATCTGATTAAAATTACTAAAAAAACTGATTCGCCGAAATTTCCTTATAATGCCGATTTTTTAATTAAAAATTTTAATTATAAACCAGGAAAAAAGATGGGTAAAAAACTTAAAGAACTAGAGACACTTTGGGTTGATAATAATTTTAAAATCTCTAAAGAAGAAATTAAGAAAATTGTTCTTAATTAAAGATATTTGACATCTTCAATTTCAAAATTTTTTTCACCAGAAGGAGTTTTTATTTCAACTAAATCGTTTTTATTTTTTCCTATTAATCCTTTTCCTATTGGTGATTGAAAAAAAATTAGGTTTTTTTTAAGATCAGCTTCATCTTTGCCAACAATTTTATATGTTAATTTTTCATTAGAATCTAAATCTTTTAGGTAAACAGTTGAACCAAATATTACCTTTCCAATATTTTCAATTTTAGTTACGTCAATAACATTTGCCCTTGCAATAATATCCTCAATCTGCTGAATACGACCTTCGTTATGTGACTGTTGTTCTTTAGCTGCATGATATTCAGCATTTTCTTTTAAATCACCATGTGACCTAGCTTCCGAAATAGCAGATACTATTTCTGGCCTTTTTTTCTCTTTTAAAAAAACCAATTCTTCTTTAAGTTTAGTTAGTCCATTAACTGTTATCGGCTCTTTCATAAATTAATTTATTCCCAATTAGCTGTAGGAGGTAAAGACATCAAAATAGCTTCTACATTTCCTCCAGTTTGCAATCCAAATTTTGTACCTCTATCATGTAGCAAATTAAATTCAACGTACCTACCCCTTTTTTTATTTTGAATTAGTTTGTCCTTTTTTTTCCACCTTTTTTTAAATTTCTTTGCAATTATTTCTTTAAATAAATATGAAAAAACTATACCTACGTCTCTTACAAAAGCAAAATCTCTGTCCCAATTTTCCTTCTTATAATCAAAAAATATTCCTCCAATTCCTCTCGGTTCATTCCTATGATGTAAATAAAAATAATCATCACACCATTTTTTATATTTTTTGTAATAATTTTTGCCATGTTTATTGCACATCATTTTTAATTTTTTCTCAACAATTTTTTCTAGCGTTGAGTCTTTAAAGCACGGAGTAAAATCCATACCTCCACCAAACCATCCATGATCTGTAATTATGTATCTCGTATTAAAATGCATTGCTGGGATATAAGGATTTTTCATATGCATAACAATTGATATTCCTGATGCCCAAAAATGATTACTATTGTTAAATCTAGGTATTTTTTTTTTAAATTCATTTGAAAAATTTCCATATACTTCAGAAAAATTTACACCCACTTTCTCAAAAACTTTTCCGTTTTTAAGAAGCTTTGATTTTCCACCTCCTTCATCTTTTGTTTCGCTTCTAGACCACGCCTTCGTTTTAAAATAAGAGGATCCATTTTCAATATTCTCAATTTCGTGACAAATCAATTCTTGAATTGTTAAAAACCAATTTCGCGCCAACTTTTTTCTAATATTTTTTTCCATAGATTAATTTGATTATAATATTAATTTCGACACCACCATAGATACAGTTGTCGATAAGTTTAATGATCTTTTTTTTTTAAGAAGAGGTATTTTTAATCTTTTGTCTACTTCATGATGAATATTCTTTGGTACACCTGCACTTTCTCTACCAAATAAAAAAGTATCATTTTTTTTTATTTTAAATGATTTGAACGAATCTTTAGCTTTAGTAGTCATTAATACCACTCTTGAGTTTTTCTTTGCTTCAAAAAATTGATCTGAATTCTCGTAAATTTTAATCATTTTTTCATCTAAATAGTCCATTACCACTCTTCTAAAACGCTTGTCATGAAAAGTGAAGCCACATGGTTCAATAATCTCCAATTTTACACCCAAACATGAGCAAGTTCTTATTATGGATGCGGTATTTTGAGGAATGTCAGGCTGATAGAGAGCAATTTTAGCTGTTAATTTTGGGTTATTATGTGTCATTCTTGCTATAGAAAAATTCCACTTTTATATTATATGAAATCATATAATAAATAAATTAAGTATTAATGTCAGACGAAAAAAAACCTAATAGAAGAGACTTTATTTTTACAGCTACAGCTGCTGTAGGAGCAGTTGGTGCAGGAGCTGCTGCATGGCCTTTAATTGATCAAATGAATCCAGACGCCTCGGTTAAGGCTCTTGCTAGCACAGAAGTAGATGTAAGTAGTTTGCAGCCAGGTCAGTCAATTACTGTTTTATGGAGAGGCAAACCAGTGTTTATAAAGAGAAGAACAGAAAATGAAATTAGCGAAGCAAGAAACGTTAAAATTTCTGACTTGAAACATCCTGAAAAAGATGAGGATAGAGCGCAAAATCCGGAGTGGTTAGTTATGTTAGGGGTTTGCACACATTTAGGATGTGTACCATTAGCAGACAAAGGTGAATATGGTGGTTGGTTTTGCCCATGTCATGGTTCTCATTATGATACAGCAGGAAGAATAAGAAAAGGTCCAGCCCCAACAAATTTAGAAATTCCAAAGTACGAATTTGTAAATAGTAACACAATTAAGATAGGTTAAAATGAGCGATCACAATTACACACCTTCATCAAAATTTGGAAAATGGTTTAATGATAGATTACCTTTGCTTACACTAGCAAATCACTTAACAGATTACCCAACACCTAAAAATTTAAATTATTGGTGGACGTTTGGGGGTATTCTGACATTTTGTTTAATTACTCAAATTATAACAGGTCTTGTTTTGGCTATGCATTACATAGCTCATGCAGACTTAGCTTTTAGTAGCGTTGAACACATTATGAGAGATGTAAACTATGGATGGCTCATAAGATATATTCATGCAAACGGAGCTTCAATGTTTTTCCTAGCAGTTTACATTCACATATTTAGATCTTTGTTTTATGGGTCTTATAAAGCCCCAAGAGAAATTATATGGATTTTGGGAATTATGATTTACTTATTAATGATGGCTGCAGCTTTTATGGGTTATGTATTACCTTGGGGACAAATGAGTTTTTGGGGTGCTACAGTTATTACTAATTTGTTTAGTGCTATTCCTCTAGTGGGTGAAAGTATAACTACATGGTTATGGGGCGGTTACTCAGTGGACAATCCAACATTAACAAGATTTTTTACACTACACTATCTTATACCTTTTTTGATTTTGGGTCTGGTTGTTTTACACATATGGGCACTTCATGTTCCAGGTAACAATAATCCAGTAGGTATAGATATTCAAAAGCCCTCAAAAGATACTGTGCCTTTCCATCCATACATTGTAATAAAAGATTTATTTGCATTACTATTATTTATGATTGTATTTGCCTTTTTTGTATTTTACTCTCCGAACATTCTTGGACATGCAGACAATTATATAGAAGCTAACCCGTTAGTAACCCCAGCTCATATTGTACCAGAGTGGTACTTGTTACCATTTTATGCAATCCTAAGATCAATTCCTGATAAGCTTTTAGGAGTTGTTGCAATGTTATCAGCGATATTTATTTTAGCGGCATTACCATGGTTAGACACTTCAAAAGTAAGATCAGCAGTATTTAGACCGTTATACAAACAATTTTACTGGATACTTGTAATCGATGTTTTAATATTAGGTTATGTAGGTGCAATGCCAGCAGAGGGATTATATTTATTAATTGCGAGGGTAGCTACTGCATATTACTTTTTACACTTTTTATTAATACTTCCAATTTTGGGTAAAATTGAAAAAACGACACCTTTACCCCTAAGTATTACTAGTCCAGTTTTAGGAGGATCGGCAGATCTCGCAATGGCAAAAAATACGGATGTAAGAAAAGAGAAGTTATAGTGCAAAGAATATTTAAAATTCTTTTTTTGCTTTTAATTCTGAATACAAATTTTGCAAATTCAATATCTGCAGAAAACTCAAGTAAATTATTAACAACTGACTGGTCTTTTAAAGGTCCATTCGGTAAATTCGATAGAGCTTCACTTCAAAGAGGTTATCAAGTTTACAATGAAGTCTGTGCATCTTGTCACTCTTTAAAATATGTTTCATATAGAAACTTGTCTGAAAAAGGTGGGCCAGAATTTTCTGTAAAAGAAGCAAAGGCAATTGCTGCAAGTTTTGAAATTACTGATGGGCCAAATCAAGACGGTGAAATGTTTACAAGACCAGCTAAACTTTCTGATAAATTTGTGATGCCATACAGTAATGAAGAGGAAGCTAAATCAGCTAATGGAGGTGCCTATCCACCAGATATGTCTGTTTTAGTGAAGGCGAGAGCAGGTGGAGCTGACTATATCTACTCAGTTTTACTAGGCTATGTGGACCCACCAGAAAATATAAAACTAGATGATGGAGTTTATTACAACAAATACATGTACGGAAACAAAATCAAGATGCCTAAACAACTTTCTGATGGTCTTGTAGAATATTCTGACGGGACAAATGCTACTGAAGAACAAATGGCAAAAGATGTCACAAGCTTTCTTATGTGGACTGCAGAACCTCATTTAGAGCAAAGGCATAAAACAGGATTTAGAGCAATTGTCTATTTGATTATACTTACTGTGCTAGTCTATTTTAGTATGAAAAAAATATGGTCAAGAGTTGAAACGAATGTTTAAAATATCCCCGTCTTTTACAATATAATCCTTTCCCTCTAACCTCATTTTACCATTATTTTTAGAATTGACCCAACCATCATTATCTAAAAAATCATCATACGAAATAGTTTCAGCTCTAATAAAACCTTTTTCAAAATCTGTATGAATTTTTCCTGCAGCAATGGGCGCTAAACTATTTTTTTCAATTGTCCAAGCTCTACTTTCTTCAGGGCCTGACGTAAAAAAAGTATTTAATTCTAACAATTTATAACCTTTATTAATTAGGTTATTTAAACCTGTTGTTTTAATTCCCATAACTTTCATAAAATTTTCTTTTTCATCATTATTTAATTGATTAATTTGGTTTTCGATATCAGCAGATATAATTAAAACATTTTCCATATTTACAGATTTTTTTACTTGTTCAGTATATTTATTACCACTTTGTATACTGTCTTCATCAACATTGCATACGTATAACTTTGGTTTTAATGAGAGAAGACCAGAAGAGGATATCTCATTTTTATTGAAATTCTGCTTTAAGTTATCAATTGGCTTATCATTATTAATTAATTCTAATGCTTGATTAAGTAATTCAAATTCTTTTTCATTTAAATTTTTTTTATTTTTTTTATCAATTCTTTTTTGAATTGACTCTAAATCTGCCAATTTCATTTCAGTCTCTATAATTTCTAAATCTCTAATTGGATCAACATTAAGATTAACGTTTTGAATATCAGAGGAATCGAAACATCTTAAAAGATGTATAATCGCATCAACTTCTCTTATATGGGATAAAAATTTATTTCCTAAACCTTCACCTTTCGAGGCTCCTTTTACAAGTCCTGCGATGTCCACAAAAGTAATACTTGTATAAATTTTTTTTTTGGATTTTGAAATCTGTACAAGTTTATCGAGCCTTGTGTCTACAACAGGTACCATGCCAACATTAGGTTCGATTGTGCAAAAAGGAAAATTTCCAGAAAGTGCTTTGGTAGAATTTGTTAATGCGTTAAATAAAGTTGATTTTCCAACATTAGGCAAACCAACGATACCGCATTTAAAACCCATTTAATTATTTATTGTTTACGGTACTTGAAAATAAGTCCAGTTTTTTTTCAATGAGAATTGATAAATTATCTGTGATATTTTCTTTTATTGACTCAAGTTCTGTTTTCTCATCTTCGTCAAAATCTTTCAGGACGTGGTCATTTACTGCTATGTTATTTTTTGGTTTGCCAATACCAATTCGAACTCTTGAATATTCTTTTCCTATAAACTTATCAATTGAGGCAATACCATTATGACCTGCATCTGACCCCCCAAACTTTGCTTTAACTTTCCCAAAATCAATATCTAAATCATCATGGAAAACAATTACATCCTCTGCATCAATTTTAAAGTACTCCATTAATTCTCTGATACATATTCCTGAATTATTCATAAAGGTTAAAGGTTTTATTGCATAAACTTTTTTATTATTGATACTTCCAGTTGTAAGAAGTCCTTTAAATTTTGGTTTTTGTTTTGATAATTTAAATTTATTATTTATTGCATCAATAATTTTAAAACCGATATTATGTCTATTATTTTCAGAATTCGGTGTAGGATTTCCTAGTCCAACAAAAAGTAACATTATTTAATTAAATTCTTCAATTGTATATTATTTTTTTTCAGGCTGACCTTTTTTTGGGTCCTCTTTTTTATCAGCTTCTTTTTTCTCACCCTCAGCCCCTTTAGCATCTTTTGCATCACCAGTTTCTGTAGCTCCTTCACCAGTTGCAGCAGCTGCTTCCGCACCTTCTGCTCCTTCTTCTGTCTCTGCTGGTTTTTCTGGTTCTTTAATAACCGTTGGTGCTGCTACAGTTGCGATCACAAAATCTCTACCACGAATAGTTGGTTCAACATTTTCAGGAAGTTTAATTGAAGAAATTTTAAAAGAATGTCCTATATCAACTCCATCTAAATCAACAACCAATTCACTTGGAATATTTTCAGATGGACATTTAAGCTCAACTTTCCTACGAACTATATTTAATACACCACCTCTTTTCAAACCAGGAGATTTTTCTGTATTAATAAAATTTACCGGTATTTCAATTATGACACTTGAACCTTTTACGATTCTTAAAAAGTCAATATGGATTGGATCATCAGTTAATATATCGTAAGAAATTTCTTTAGGTAAAACATTTTCATCTTTGCCATCAATTTTTAAATTTAAAATACTTGATAAAAAGTTCTCTTTCTCAATAAGATTTTTCAATAATTTTTTTGAAATAGATATTTTTTGAGTTTCAGATTTTCCACCATAGACTATGCCAGGAACATTACCTTCTGATCTAAGTTTATTTACTTCACCAGAAGTTTTAGTATTTCTTAAACTTGCATCAATCGTATTCATAGAGAAAAAGCGTTTTAACTCAAGTTAGTTAATAAAACAAGTAAATTATTTAAACAAAAATGAAACAGATGTAGAATTTGATATTCTTCTAATTGCTTCACCCATTAAGTTAGATATTGACAAAATTTCAATATTTTTTGCGGATCTTACTTTATTCTCATTATTAATTGTGTCTGTAATAACAAGTTTTTTGATCGGAGAATTTTTAATAGCTTTCACAGCATCTCCACTTAAAACACCGTGAGTAATATAAACATAAACGTCTTTTGCACCTCTTTGTTTAAGAGCCTTAGCAGCATTTATGATTGTTCCACCAGAGTCAATTATGTCATCATTTATTATGCAAGTTTTTCCTTTCACATCTCCAATTACATTCATGACTTGAGATTGACCAGGCTTTGGTCTTCTTTTGTCAATAATTGCAAGTCCTACATTTAAATTTCTTCCTAGGGCTCTTGTTCGTTCAACTCCTCCGACGTCAGGCGCAACACAAATTATATTTTTACTTTTAATTTTTTTCTTAATATGTCTTGCAAATAACGGTGTTGTAAAAAGGTTATCTACCGGAATATCAAAAAAACCTTGAATTTGACCAGCATGCAAATCTACTGTGACAACTCTATCAGCCCCTGCTTTTGTAATTAAATTTGAAACTAGTTTTGCAGAAATTGAAGTTCTAGGTACCACTTTTCTATCTTGTCTTGCGTAACCAAAATAAGGAATCACTGCCGTAATATTTTTAGCAGATGATCTTTTTAGAGCATCTATGCAAAGTAACATCTCCATTAAATTGTCATTTGCTGGGGAGGATACTGACTGAATGAAAAAAATATTATTACCTCTTATGTTTTCATTTATCTCTACATAAATTTCACCGTCTTTAAATTTCCTTATATTAGAATTTACAAGTTTTTCTTTAAGATACTTTGCAATTTTCGAACTGAGATTTTTATTGCTGTTCCCTGTGAGAAGTTTCATTTTTTAGAAAAAAGTTATTTAAGCATAATTATAGATATATTTCTACCATAATCGTTCTCTTTATTTTTTAAAGCTCTCCTAGCACTAAAGAATTCACTATCATTTTTGAAAGTATCTTTGTTAATTATATCTATATTATTAATCTTTAATGATCTTAACTGAGATTTGATAAATTCTTTTAAATTAAAAAAAATTTTAGTTTTTTTTAAGTAAAAAAATTTACGATTTCGACTATTAAGGTTTAAAAATTTTCTCATAAAATTCCTCTTTACCTCATAGTTTTCCCTAAATATTGATGGACCTATGACTACAGAAATATTTTGGTTTTCAGAGCCTTTTTTAATCATAAATTTTATACACTTTTTTAGAATATTTTTAAAAGCACCCTTCCAGCCAACATGTATAGCTGCAATCATTGGCAATTTTTTGTCATAAATAAGAACTGGAGCACAATCAGCAGTTAAAATACCTAAAGCTAAATTTTTCTTTGTTGTAATCAAGCCATCTCCGATAAGTTTTTTTGAGGGTCTTTTCAGAATAAAGTGACATTTGTTACTATGTGTTTGTTTAAGCAATATTAGGTTTTTTGAAGAAACTTTAAACTTTTTTGAAACAATTTTTAAATTTTTTTTAACATTAGAAATTTTATCATTAGAACCAGGGCCGCAATTTAAGGCACTATAAATTCCATTTGATACTCCTCCTCTTTTTCCAAAAAAACCATGTGACACATTTTTAAACTTTACTAATTTTTTAGATTTTAATGTCATTAAATCCTGTCTTAAAATTGTTATCCTTCGTAGTTACGAACATTACTTTAAACAATTCACCCATCTCATCTTTGTGAGTTAGCCTTCTTATTCTTGTGTAAAGATCTGTTTTTTTTAGGAAACTCATTTTTTTCGATAATATTTCAGCTCTTAAATCTATTCCCATGTTTTTTAAAAAACTTCCTTGATTGGTAATACCACCAACTTTTAATCCATTTAAATTAACAATTCGTCTGATAAAGTTAAAATTTATATGATGAGTTATATCAATGTTTTGGTAGTCATCAAAAATATTTACTTTTTTATGATTTTTAATCCCTTGTAAACTATCGTACATTTTTTTGTCAGAGGTACCATAATCAATTAATAAAATACCCCCCGCAGAAGATTTGATTTTTTTACAAATACTTTTTAGATATTTGACCATTAAAGGTGAAAATTCTACAAAATTTTGATTTTTATCGATCCCTTGATTAAAAATTTTCTCCATCTTTTTTTTAGTGACTTTTTTCTTCTCAAGAGAGAATTTTCCAGTTTTATTTAATAATACATAATTTTCATACCAATCTTCATTTATTTTAATAAACTGCTTTATTGGCAAAGCATCAAAAAATTCGTTGGCCAAAAATATAGTTGGAAAATTTGGTAATTTATCAAAATTATCCAACCACTTAACACTTTTTGAAAACTTTTTTTTTTGTAATTTTTTAAGAGACATGCTTTTTTCAAAAATAAAAAATTTGAATTTACCTTTTACAATTTCTAATTTATTCAATGAATTAATTAAGACTTCTATGAGCTCCCCATTTCCTGCCCCCAATTCTACTAAATTGATTTTTTCTGGTTTATTTAAATTTTCCCAAAATGATACAGCCCAAATAGCAATCATTTCAGAAAAAAGTTTTGAAATTCCTGGAGATGTAATAAAATCTCCTCTTCGACCAAATTCTACTTTTCTTTGATAATAACCTTTATTTTTTTCATAAAGAGATTTATCAATAAAATTATCTAGTGATTGAGCCTTAGTGATCATTTTTTTACAAATTTAAAAAGTATTACTCCAGAAATAAAAAATACAATTGATAACATTTGCCCGTATGTAAAAATATTCATTAAGATACCTAGATGGGCATCGGGCTCCCTTGTAAACTCAATTATAAATCTAAAAAGGGAATAAAAAATTAAAAAAAGTGATGATATTATTCCAGGAATTTCTGAAAATTTTTTCCAAAGGAAATTTAAAATTATGAACAAAACAATACCTTCAAAAAAACTTTCGTATAATTGCGAAGGATGTCTTAAAAGATTATCTACCTTAGTAAAATTAACTGAAAAAATAAAATCAGTTTCTTTGCCGTAAAGCTCAGAATTTATAAAATTTGCAATCCTACCTAAAAAAATTCCTATCGGTGCCACAAGGGATACCAAATCTGTATATCTAAAAAAATTTAAATTATATTTTTGAGTAAATATATAAGTGGCTAGGCAAACACCCAGCAAGCCACCGTGGAAAGACATACCACCTTGCCAAATAAAAAATATTTCAAAAGGATGACTTAAATAATAAAAAAAATTGTAAAAAATTACGTAGCCTAGCCTACCACCAATAATTACTCCTAAAATTAGATAAGTGATAAAATCGTCGATTAAAGTTTTTTCCCTCAAATCTTTAGTTGAGAAATTCTTGATGTAAAACCAACCTATCAAAAAACCAAAAATATATGCTAATGAATACCACCTTATTTGAAAGGATAAAAATTCAAACGCGACAGGATCTAGATTATTTACAAACATTATAAAAATGAAATATAAGATATACTATCGTAAAAAAAAAAAATATGTCAAAGTCTAAATTTATCATTGAAAAATTTGCAAAATTATTTGAACAAGGAATTATATCTTATAAAGATTTAAGCGAAGAAATCGTCAATATTGTAAGATCTCAAAGGGATGAAATTGTTTTAAGAATGAAGATTTCTACAAAAGAGGAAACTGAGGTATTAAAAAAACGAATAGAAAAATTAGAAAAGGAAATCAGAACTTTAAAGTCTAAAAAAATTAAAAAGGCAAAGAGATCTTAACCCTTAAACCGCCAAGACTAGATTTATCTAATGTAATACTACCCCCGTGGGATCTCACTACATCTGATGAGATTGATAAACCCAAGCCAACACTAGACTTAGAATCACCTCTTCCTTTATTTATTTTGTAAAATGGTTTAAAAACGTTTTCATATTCACTCTCAGCTATTCCAGGACCGTCGTCATCAACAGTAATTATCAAGCTTTTATGAATCTTTTTTAAATTTACCAAAACTTTATTTGAGTATTTAAGGGAATTATTAATTAAGTTATCTATGCATCTATTTATTAAACTCTTTCTTCCATTAAAAAAAATCTCTTGCTCTATATTAGAAGTAATATTGTTATTCTCATATTTCATAATTGAATGATTAAGTAATTTTGAAATATCAAAAAGTTCAGTTTTTTCAGATGATGTAGAGCTAGTAAATTGAAGGTATTCATTTAACATTTTTTCCATATCCTCCACATCTTCAGATAATTTACTTGAAATCTTTTCGTCTTTTATTAGAGCAAGTTGAAGTTTAATTCTAGTGAGTGGCGTTCTCAAGTCATGGCTTATACCTGAAAGCATTTCAGATCTTTGGTTTAAGTGTCTCAATATTCTCTTTCTCATTCTTTCAAACTCAAAACCAGCTTGTCTTATCTCCAGAGCACCCGAAGGTCTAAACTCCTCAACATCTTCACCTCTGCCAAATTTTTCTGATGCTTTTGCTAAATTAATTATTGGACGAGTTTGATTTTTTAAGAAGATTAGAGCGATTGTAATTAACAAAAATGCTGGGAATGTTATCCATAACGCAAATAATCTAGCTGATGTATTAGTGACTCTATTCTTTGGAATTAAAAATTCAAAATAACCATTAAGATATTCAATCTTCAACTCAATTAATTCTTTATACGTAGTTGTATCAAACCAATAATTATTAAATTTATTTTTCAATTCTCTTCTCAGAGTTCTATCCATGGGACTAAACCATCTTTCCATATCTGTTTCTGGAATATCCCCAAATGTCTGAAACTTCACATTAAAATTATGATGTTCTTTAAATAGTTTAATCAAATTATCTTTTTCATATTCCTCATTTTCGTAAGCATCTATAAAAAACTTAATTTCACCTACTAAAGCCCTGGTCATCCCTTTATTAGTTTTTATCCAGAGGCTATCAAAAAAAACAATCGATATAATAATTTGCAATATTATTACTGGTGCAGCTACAATTAGTAATGCTCTATAAAAAAGTCTTTTTGGAAGTAACATTTTGATATAACTACTCAACCCAGAGAACATAGCCTGAACCTCTAATTGTTTGTAAGTATTTTGGATTTTTTGGATTTGTCTCAATTTTTTTTCTGAGCCTAGTAATAATTACATCAATTGATCTTTCTTTATCGATTTTAATTAAATTACCAATATCAATTCTTGAAAATATTTTACCAGGATTATTTATCATTTTTTCTAAAATTGTTTTTTCAGTATTGTTAATTTTAAAATTACTATTTTGATTGGTAATCATCAACTTATTTAAATCTATTTTAATTGAGCCGAATTCAAGGACGTGTTTAAGATTAACTTTTTTAGTTTTTTTTAAGATATTATTAATCCTTAATAAAAGTTCCTTAGGTTCAAAAGGTTTCGGCAAGTAATCATCTGCACCTGTTTCTAACCCTTCAACTCTTTCACTCGCTTCTCCTTTAGCCGTAAGTAAAATGATTGGCACATTTAAATTATTTTTATTTTCAGAAATAAATTCTAACCCACTCTTACCAGGCATCATTATATCTAAGACCAAAAGATCAAATTTTATTATTGAAATCTTTTCTTTCGCATCTAATGCATTTGAGGCTGTATTTACTAAATACCCGTTTTCATTTAAAAATTGTTTAAGTAATGACCTTATTCCCTCGTCATCATCAATTACTAAAATATGAGATTTAAAACTTTCCATCTATTATTCTTTTTAAAACTATTTCAAAATTTATTACTTCTTTTGAACTTGAGTTAAGTAATGCTTTATAAATCCTTTTTTTTTGAGATAAAAAAATTTCATCAAATATTTTCTTACCTTTATCATTCAAAAAAATATGTTTTACTCTTGTGTCCTTAGTATCCTTTTTAAATTCTAGATAATTTAATTTTTTTAAATCATTTATAACTCTATTTAAACTTTGTTTTGTTACATTTAGCTTGTTAAGTAATTGAGTAATAGTTATCCCATCATAAAATGATATCAAATGCAGAGCTTTATGATGAGCAGTTCCTAAATTGTATTTTTTAAGTACTTTTTTTGAATCGTTAAATGTTTCCCTGTAACCAACAAAGATTTTTTCAATAAAACCTTTTAATTGTTCATCTTTTAGGTAAAGAAGATTTTTCATAATTGGTAAGTTATATTGACATATTATATATAGGAATATATTTTTTATAAATAAATCTTTTTAATATGATTCCTTACGATAAAAGAGACGGTAAAATATGGTACAATTCAGACTTAGTTGATTGGTCTGATGTAAAGCTACATGTTTTAAGTCATGGTTTACATTATGGAAGTTGTGTATTTGAAGGTGAAAGAGTTTATGACGGGAATATTTTTAAACTTGAGGAACATACTTCAAGATTTTTTTATTCAGCAAAAAGAATGGGTTTTGAAATTCCTTATTCTGAGGGCGACATAAATATTGCAACAAAAAAAATTGTATCAGCTCAAAATGTAAAAAATGGCTATGTAAGACCTGTAGCTTGGAGAGGAAGTGAGATGATGGCAATCTCGGCTCAACAAACAAAAATTCATGTGGCCATTGCGACTTGGGAGTGGGGATCTTATTTTGATCCTAAACTTAAAACTGAAGGTATTAAGTTAAATATATCAAATTGGAGAAGACCTTCTCCTGACTCAATACCATGGGATACAAAAGCCTCAGGACTTTACATGATTTGCACTTTGTCAAAGCACGAGGCAGAGAGACAAGGTTACACAGACTCTCTAATGTTAGATCACGAGGGAAATGTTGCAGAAGCAACTGGTGCAAATATTTTTTTCAAGGATACTAAAGGGGAACTACATACTCCAGTACCAGACTCATTCTTAGATGGAATTACTAGAAGAACCGTGATTGAAATTGCAAAATCTAAAAATATCAAAGTTATTGAGAGAAAAATCTCACCCAACGAATTAAAGGATTTTGTAGGATGCTTCTTAACAGGAACTGCAGCAGAGGTAACACCTGTTTCAAAAATATCAAATCATTCTTTTAAAGTTTGCAAAACAATAATAGATTTATCGGATAGTTATCAATCTTTCGTTAGAAAAAAAATTGCAGCTTAATTATTTGTTGTCTTCTGATATTGCGTGATCAATGCCTTTTCTCAGATAATCATAAGCTGTATACAAGGTGATAAAAGCTGAAAGCCATAACAATATAATACCAATAGTTTGCGCGTTATAGTCTTGAAAATTAATTATTTTATTTCCAGTTTCACCAGTTAAAAGTAATGATATTGAAAACATCTGTAAGAAAGTTTTTAATTTAGCTAATCCTGATACTGGTAAATTCACTTGTCCTTTTGCTAAAAATTCTCTCAGTCCTGAAATTAAAATTTCACGAGTTAAAATAATTATTGCTGCAATTACCTCATAATTTTTTATTGTTCCATCCATTACGAGTAAAATAAGTGCTGTTGCCACAATAATTTTATCTGCTATAGGATCTAAGAGTTCTCCAAGTTTAGACTCCTCTTTGTACAATCTTGCAAGAAGGCCATCCAAAAAATCAGTAAAAGATGCAATAACAAATAAAGTAAATGGAATTATATCTCCGTAAAATCCGGGTAGGTAATATGTTAAAACAAAAACCGGAACTATTATAATTCGTCCAATCGTTAGGTAATTAGGAAATTTTATTTTCATTCGTGGAAGAAATTATATATCTTTTTTGCAACTTTTTCCTCAACTCCTTCCACTGACTTAATCTCATCCAAACTAGCAGACTCCACTGCTCTTGCTGAACCAAAATGGTTAAGCAAAGCTCTTTTTCTAATTGATCCTATACCTTCTATTTGATCCAATAAAGATTTACTTATACCTTTTTTTCTTCGAGCTCTGTGAGCGCTAATCGCAAACCTGTGGGACTCATCCCTTATTCTTTGAAGAAAAAATAGAGTAGGGTCATTTTTTGAAAACTTATATTCTTTCCCATTATGAAAAAAAGTTTCATTTCCACTATTTCTAAACTTCCCTTTAGCAATCGCTATTAGTGGAATATCATGAAGTCCAAGTTCATTTAATGTCTCTCTTGCTACTGAATATTGACCTTTTCCTCCATCAACAAAAATAAGATCAGGAAATGAAAGATGATCTTCTTTTTCTTGCACAGCTTTTTTGAATCTTCTTGTAAGTACTTCTTTCATCATACCATAATCGTCTTGTTCATTTTTCTTCATTTTTATATTAAATTTCCTATATCTTTTTTTAATAAATCCCTCATCTCCATAAGAAATTAATGCTCCAACACTATTTGTTCCTTGAATATGACTATTGTCGTAAACTTCAATAAGATTGATATTTGTTTCTAAATTAAATTTTGCAACAACCGACTCAAATAGTTCTCTATTATTTTGAGTTTCATGAAGCTTTCTATTTAAACTATCTTTTGCATTTTTAATTGCTTGATTAATTACTTTTAACTTAGAACCTTTTTTGGCTACTGAAATATTCACTTGTTTACTCTCTTTTTGTGAAAGAGTCTGCTCTATCAAAATTTTCTCTTTAATTTCTTGGGATAGAATAATTGATGATGGGACACTTTTATTTTCATAAAATTGTGAAACAAAGGAATTTAAAATATTGCCTAAATTTTCATCAGGATCATGTTTTGGAAAAAAAGCTTGATTACCCCAATTTTGTTTAGATCTGTAAAAGAATACTTGTATACAAGTTTGTCCAGATTCTTTATATGCAGCAATAACATCGGCTTCAACTAAGTTTGCTTCATTTATCCTTTGAGATGATTGAATTATGTTAAGTGATTTAATTCTATCTCTGAGAATTCCTGCTTTCTCAAAATCAAGATTCTCGCTAGCTTTTTCCATTTGATCGGATAAATTTTTTTGTATCTTTCTTGATTTACCAGAGACAAATTCAATAGCATCATCAACTGTTCTCTTGTATTCACTTTCATCAATATAACCAACACAAGGACCTGAGCATCTTTTGATCTGATATAAAATACAAGGTCGTTCTCTATTTTTAAAAACAGTATCATCACAAACTCTAAGATGGAATATTTTTTGGATCATTTTTATAGTCCAGTTTGCAGATCCAGCAGATGCAAAAGGACCAAAATAAAAACCTTCCTTAGTTTTTTTACCTCTATGTCTTTTTATTTGAGACCACCTGTCTTTATTGCCGATAAAAATGAATGGAAAAGATTTGTCATCTCTTAACAAGATATTAAACTTTGGTTTGTGTTTTTTAATAAGATTAGCTTCAAGAAGTAGTGCCTCGCTTTCATTTGATGTAGTTGTAATCTCAATTTTTCGTGTTTGAGATAGCATTCTCTCAGTTCTAATAATATGATTTTTTTCCGATACATAACTTTTGAGTCTATTGGGTAGGTTTTTTGCTTTACCAACATAAAGAATTTGATCTTTATCACTCAGCATTTTGTAAACACCTGGAAGCTTTGGAATTAAAGGCAACTCTTTCTTTATGATTTCTTTTCCAATTTCAGAACTAATCATGACTTCTTTTTTTTGAGATTTGTATCCCAACAGAAGAGCAATCTCTCATAATCTCGAGTTTTTCTATTTGAAGACTTATTTTATCTATTCTTTTATCTTTAAAAAGTTCATCAAAAACATCTTCTGCTAATGTTTCAAGAAAATTGTAATGTTTTTTTTTAACAAGTTTTTTAATCAATTTTACAACTTTTGCGTAATTTACAATTGATTTGATGTCCTTATCACTTGATGGTTTTTTGTCTACATAATCTATTTCAAGTGAGAATTTAACTTTTTGTTTTTTTTCTTTTTCAAAGTCAAAATATCCAATTTTTAGATCTAGTAGTAATTCTTTTATAAGAACTTTTTTTTCATAATTAAAAAGCTTTTTAGATTTATTAATTTTTACGATTTTTAAATTACTTCTTTTCATTCCTTACCTTTCAAGACATCTGGTGTTTGCCAGTTTAAGCTTTGACCACTATCGATTGAAATTACTTGCCCTGTAATAGATCTATTTTTAATAAAAAAGTCAACAGCACTACATATTTCTTCCACGTCTACTTGTTTTTTTAAAAGGGTTGAAAGATATTGCCTTCTAAAGTGACCTTTTGATTGTCTTTTATTTTTAATTGTTGGTCCAGGTGCTATTCCATTAACTCTTACACGAGGTGCAAGACTCATGGCACTAGTTTTAGTTAAAGTATAAAGACCTGTTTTACTTAAAGTATACGAGAAAAAAAATGGGGTAAGTTTAAAAACTCTTTGATCAATTATGTTTATTATGTTGTTATTTTTTCCTTTTATATTTTTTCCAAATTCTCTCGATAATATTGCTGGAGCTTTAAGATTAATAGATAAATGTTTTTCCCAACTACTTGAATTGAAATTTTCTAGTTTATCGTTCTCAAAAATTGATGCATTATTTATTAAACAATCAAAGTATTTTAGTTTCGATTTTGCAAATTTTACTATCTTATTTACATCTTTTTCTTTTCCCAAATCACCCTTAATAAGATAAACCTTTGATCCTGTTTTTATTAGTTCTTTTTTTAAATTTTCTGCTTTTGATTTTGATTTATTATAATGAATGACTATATCTTTATTAATTCCGGATAAACTCCTAGCGATTGCGGCACCTATTCTAGTTGCACCCCCCGTAATTATTATTTTTTGTGCTTCCACTTTTTATCTCTTTTTTTTGTTACCTTAGTTCCTGGCATTCCCAGAGTGGATCTGCCTTTAGGATAAAGCTTATTTTTTACATCATATTGTCTTATTTTAGGATTTAAAGTAATTTCAAGTTCAGTACTTTCCAATTTTCTAATCTCATCTCTTAATTTAGCCGCTTCCTCAAACTCTAAGTTAGATGCAGCGTCTTTCATTTTTTTATTTAAACCCTTCAAGTGTTTTTTTAAATTGCCACCTATATTTGATCCCTCACTAATTTTTACGTAATCTTTTTCGTAAACACTTTCTAAAATATCGCTTATTTCTTTTTTAATTGATTTAGCATCAATTTTATTTTTTTTGTTATAATCTAATTGAATTTCCCTCCTTCTTTTTGTTTCCAGTATTGCTTTTTTAATACTTTTTGTTTCTTTATCTGCGTATAAGATTACTTTCCCTTCGACATTTCTTGCAGCCCTTCCAATTGTTTGAATTAGAGATGTTTCAGATCTTAGAAACCCTTCTTTATCTGCATCTAAAATACCCACCAATGCACATTCAGGTATATCAAGCCCTTCTCTTAATAAGTTAATTCCAACTAAAACATCAAAAACACCCATACGAAGATCCCGCATAATTTCTATCCTCTCAAGTGTGTCAATATCTGAATGAAGATACCTAACTTTAATTCCGTTCTCATGGAGATACTCAGTCAAATCCTCTGCCATTTTTTTTGTTAAAGTAGTAACTAGAACTCTATAATTCTTTTCAACAACTTTTTTACACTCGTGCATTAAATCATCTACCTGATTTTTTGCTGGTCTTACTTCTACCTCTGGATCAATTAATCCAGTGGGTCTAATAACTTGGTCTATATATTTACCTTTTGTTTGCTCTAGTTCCCACGGTCCTGGGGTTGCTGAAACAAAGATGGTTTGTGTTCTCATTAAATCCCATTCTTCAAATTTTAATGGCCTATTATCCATACATGAAGGTAATCTGAATCCATATTCAGCAAGAGTACTTTTTCTTGATCTATCTCCTTTATACATTCCATTTAATTGAGGAACTGTTACATGAGACTCGTCAACAAATATAATTGCATTATCTGGAAAGTACTCGAAGAGAGTCGGTGGAGGTTCACCTGGTTTTCTACCAGATAAAAATCTCGAATAGTTCTCAATTCCCGCACAAGATCCAGTAGCCTCTATCATTTCTAAGTCAAACTTTGTTCTCTCCTCTAATCTTTGAGCCTCTAATAACTTATTTTCAGATTTGTGTTTTTTAAGGGTAAGTTCTAATTCTTTTCGGATATTTATTACTGCCTGCTCTACAGTAGGCTTTGGAGTAATGTAGTGACTGTTTGCATAAACTTTTATTAAGTTTAAATCTCTGACCTTATCACCGGTCAACGGATCAAACTCTTCTATTTGTTCAAGTTTATCTCCAAAGAGACTTATTCTCCAGGCTCTATCTTCTAGATGTGAAGGAAAAATTTCAAGATTTTCACCTCTTACTCTAAAAGTGCCTCTATAAAAGTTTTGATCATTCCTTTTGTATTGTAAAGCAACAAAAGACTTAATAATTTGTTCCCTGTTATATTCATAATTTTTTTGGAGTGTCAGTGTCATTTTACTATAAGCTTCAACAGAACCTAATCCATAAATACACGACACACTCGCAACAATAAGTACGTCATCTCTTTCTAGTAAAGATCTTGTTGCTGAGTGACGCATTCTATCAATCTGTTCATTTATTGATGCTTCTTTTTCTATATATGTATCTGACCTTGGTACGTATGCTTCAGGAGTATAGTAGTCATAATATGAAACAAAATACTCCACAGCATTTTCAGGAAAAAAAGTTTTCATTTCGCCGTAAAGTTGAGCAGCTAATGTTTTGTTTGGAGCTAATATTAAAGCTGGTCTATTCGTAGCTTCAATAACTTTTGCCATTGTGAAAGTTTTACCTGATCCCGTAACCCCCAATAAAACTTGATTAAATTGTTCTTTATTAGCCCCAGAGACCAGTTTTTTAATTGCTTCTGGTTGATCTCCCGCGGGTGTAAAATTTGAAATTATTTTAAACTTCTTACCTCCCTCAAGTTTTCCACTGATTTGTGGTTTTTTTCCCTCTAAATCGGTAATTAAATCTTGATATGTATTTTGCATATATTAAACAAAGTAATAAAATAAAATTATATTTCAATGAGCATTATATCGGATAGCTTAAAAAGAATAAAACCTTCTCCAACTATCGCCGTTACTCAAAAAGCCAAGGAATTAAAAGCTGCAGGAAAAGATGTAATAGGTTTAGGCGCTGGAGAGCCAGATTTTGATACCCCAGACAATATTAAAAAAGCTGCAATTGATGCTATTCAAGCTGGCGATACAAAATATACAGCTGTGGATGGAACCAAAGATTTAAAAGAGGCAATTGTTAAAAAATTTAAAAGAGAAAATAATCTTAATTATACAATAGATCAAATAACTGTCGGAGCAGGAGGTAAGCACGTAATTTACAATTTAATGATGGCGACCTTAAACAAAGGTGATGAGGTAATTATTCCTGCACCATATTGGGTGTCGTACCCAGATATTGTTTTATTGGCAGGAGCTAATCCCATTGTTATAGAGTGTTCCGAGGAACAGGGTTTTAAGTTAAGTGCAAAAGATTTAGAGGCGAAAATCACCAATAATACTAAATGGCTTATTCTCAATTCACCATCTAATCCAACAGGAGCTTGTTATTCAGAGCAAGAGATTAAAAATTTATCGCAGGTCTTAAAAAGAAATCCTCATGTAAATATACTTAGTGATGATATATACGAACATATCACTTACGATAATTTTAAATTTTTTACAATTGCTCAAATACCTGAAATTAAAAATAAGGTTATTACCATGAATGGTGTTAGCAAATCATACGCAATGACTGGTTGGAGAATAGGTTATGCAGCCGGTGATAAAGATATTATTAAAGCTATAGCTAAGATACAATCTCAGTCTACAACCAATCCTTCATCTATAAGTCAAGCAGCAGCCGTTGAGGCCCTAAATGGAAAACAAGACTTTATCCCAGTTAGAGCAAAAGCTTTCCAGGAAAGAAGAGATTTTGTTGTAAACTCTTTAAATGCTATTGAGGGAATAAGTTGTTTGAAACCACAAGGTGCTTTTTACGTTTTTCCAAACTGCAAAGGATTGATAGGTAAAAAAGATAAAAGCGGAAAAAAAATTACAAATGACACAGAGTTTGTTCAGTCATTATTAGAAAATAATGATGTAGCAGTTGTCCAAGGATCAGCTTTTGGGCTAGACGGTTTTTTTAGAATTTCTTATGCAACTTCAATGGAAAAGCTTGAGATAGCAATGAAAAGAATAAAATCTTTTTGTGAAAGTCTAAAATAATATTTAACTTGCCAGGTATTTCTCAGCCTCTAAAGCAGCCATACATCCCATACCTGCTGCTGTAACAGCTTGTCTAAAAATTTTGTCTTTCACATCGCCAGCAGCAAATATTCCTGGAACATTTGTTTCTGTGGAGTCAGGCTTTGTAATCAAATAACCTTCCTTATCCATTTTTAATTGATCTTTAAACAGTTGAGTTGCAGGATCATGACCAATCGCAATAAATAGCCCATCGATTTTTAAATCACTTGTTTTGTTATTCTTTACATTCTTGATTTTTAAACCTTTAACATTTTTTGGATCATCATCCCCAATAATTTCCTCAACGACTGAATCCCAAATAATCTCAATTTTTTTATTATCCATAAGTTTTTTTTGCAGCATTTTTTCTGCTCGTAACTTATCTCTTCTATGTATTAGTTTTACCTTTGAAGCAAATTTTGTGAGAAACATTGCTTCTTCAACGGCAGCATTTCCACCCCCAACTACCGCAACAGTTTTTTCTTTAAAAAAGAAACCGTCACATGTAGCACATGCAGAAACTCCAAACCCTCTAAATTTTTTTTCAGACTCGAGATTTAACCATCTTGCTTGAGCTCCTGTGGAAATGATAATTGAGTCTGCAGTATATTTTTTACCACTTTCACCAATAGCTTCAAAAGGCTTAGACTTAAAATTAACAGATGAAATATGATCTTCAATCATTTCAGTTCCAACAGCTTTAGCTTGATCCTTCATTTGGTCCATCAGCCAAGGCCCTTGAATTACTTTTGCAAATCCAGGATAATTCTCAACATCTGTAGTTGTAGTTAATTGTCCACCAGGTTCCATTCCATGAACTAAAATTGGATTCAACATAGCTCTTGCAGCATAAACTGCTGCAGTATATCCGGCTGGGCCAGACCCAATTATTAACACTTTTGTGTGTTTAGTTGGATTTTGATTCATATCAAAGCTATATAGTAATTTATGTCTAAATTAAAAGGGTTATTATTAACAGAGGGAATGCATGGCATGATAAGTCAAGTCGAAGGTTTGGCTAAAGCATTAGGCATTGATTACATTCACCAAAAAGTTGAAATAAACTTGTTAGCAAAACTTCTTCCCCCAAAAATAACTCCTGTTTCAAATTTATTTTTTAAAAAATTCTCTGTACCAGAAATTGATTTAGTAATTTCTTGTGGAAGAAAAAGTGTCATACCTTCATTATATCTTAAAAAGAATTCAACTAAAAAAATTGTAAATATTCATATTCAAGATCCAAAAGTATCATTGTCAAATTTCGATTATGTGATTGTTCCTGAGCATGATGGCTTAAACGGTAAAAATATTATCATCTCTAAAGGTGCTTTGCATTATCTCACTTTAAAAGAAATTGAAAAAAATCATGAGTACTTAAGTGATAAGATTGATAAAAATAAACAACAAATACTTCTTATTTTAGGAGGCCCTAACAAGTACTACAAATACGATAAAAAGAACATGAGTAGGATTTTTGAAAACATTAAGGGTTTAGCTGAAAAAAATAATCTTCAAATTATTATTATTCCCTCCATGAGAACTCCAGCAGACACCATTGATTACGCGAATAAATTCTTTGGAAGTGAAAATCTTGTTATTCAAAATGTTGACAAAAAAGCTTATTTAAGTGGTCTGTCCATCGCTAAATTTTTAGTGGTGACTTGTGACTCGACGTCGATGATTTCCGAAGCTGCTTTAACTGGAAAACCAATATATGTAGCTCAAATACCATCAAAAAGAGACGATCATAGGTTTAGGCAATTTAGGGACTTGTTTAGTAAATTAAATATTATAAAAAATTTAAATAATAGTTTAGAAATATGGAAATATGAAAAACTTGATGAAACTAATAGAATTGCAAATTTAATAAAACAGAAATTATAATGTCATTTTTAAATTCTCTAGAAAATAAATCGAAGAAATTTGAAGACCCATTTTTACATTGGGAATTGGACAAACCTCTTACTGATGAACAAATTAACGAAATAGTCAAAGCCGATATTGCAAATCCCATTGAACATGATTTAAATTATGATGGGACAAGAGCAATCGATGGTGGAGCTCCGGAATTTAGGAAAGGGTTGTCTCATGGTGGACAAGCGCTTAAGTTTAGATGCTTCATAACAAAAGATAATTCAAATGAATTCCCTAACTTAATGAAATTGATTAAAGAGCTTCAGAGTAAGAAAACTCATGAAAAAGTCTCTAAACTTGTTGGTAAAGATTTGTCAAATTCTTATGTAAGAGTTGAAGTCATATGTGATAGGAAAGGTTTTTGGTTAAAACCTCATTGTGATATTGAAGAAAAATTAATGTCGTGTTTGCTATTTGTTAATAAAACAAATGAAAGTGAAGACTTAGGAACTGACTTTTATAATAACGACCTGAAAAAAGTAAAGACAATGCCTTATAAAGATAATTATGGTTATTTTTTCACTAGTGGTCCAGGTACATGGCATGGTATGGAAAAAAAAGAAATTCGTAAAGAGAGAAGATGCCTACAAGTGAACTACGTAACTTTTAAAACTGACTGGAAAGTCGACTAGATATCCTGAATAGATTTAACGCCTAACTTTTTAGTTTTCAGAGATTTAATCGCTTCTAAAAAAGAATAAGCAGTTGACATGTTTGTGCAATAGGGGATTTTGTTTGCCAATGCTCCTCTTCTTAACGCTTTCGCGTCGTTAATTCTGTGTTCGCTATTTCCTCCTCCAGTATTAATTACCAAAGAAATTTTTTTTGAATTTAAAACATCAACGATATGTGGTCGACCACTACTTACTTTGTTAATTGTTTTACATTTAATACCGTTGTTATTCAAAACTTTTGAAGTTCCTTTTGTTCCTGATATAGTAAAACCAAATTTTTTTAATCTTTGCGCTACTCCTATTATTTCCTGCTTATGCGAGTCTTTCACAGATAGAAATGCCATACCTCCAACTGGCAAAGAATTAGAGGCAGCGATTTGACTTTTTGCTACTGCCATTCCAAAATCCTCATCAAAGCCCATAACCTCTCCGGTCGATTTCATTTCAGGACCAAGCAGGACATCACTATCCGGAAACTTATTAAATGGAAAGACAGCTTCTTTAACAGCATATCTCTTATTTTTCTTGTATTTTAAATTGTATTTAGAAAGTTTTTCTCCAGCCATTATTCTAGAGGCAATTTTAGCTAAAGGGATACCGCTAGCTTTTGAAACAAATGGAACAGTTCTGCTCGCTCGTGGGTTCACTTCTATAACAAAAATTTCATCTTTTTTAATTGCAAATTGAATATTTAAAAAACCTTTAACATTCATAGCCAAAGCTAATTTTCTTGTTTGAAATTTTATGTCTTTTAATATGTTCTCTTTAATTGATACTGGCGGCAAACAGCAAGCAGAGTCTCCAGAATGTATTCCTGCTTCTTCTATATGTTGCATAATACCTGCAACGTAAACATCTTTTCCATCTGCAATCGCATCAACATCAACTTCCATTGCATTATCAATAAACTTATCAATTAAAATTGGATTATTTTCTGACGCATCAAAAGCCTGTTTAATAAACTTTTTTAATTGATCCTCATCGTGAACAATTTCCATAGCTCTCCCACCTAAGACATAAGAGGGACGTACGACTACTGGAAGACCAATTTTACGACCTATTTTAACTGCAGAGTTAAAACTTTTAGCAATTCCACTTTCTGCTTGTTTTAAATTTAATTTAATCAATAAATCTCTAAATCTGTCTCTATCTTCTGCGAGATCAATTGATGAATATTGAGTTCCGAGAATTGGCAAGTTATTTTCATCAAGAAATTTTGCGAGTTTAATAGGAGTCTGTCCTCCAAATTGTGCAATTATACCTAATAGATTCCCTTTTGATTTTTCTTTTAAAATTATATTTTCCACATATTCATCTATTAAAGGCTCAAAATAAAGTCTGTCGCTTGTGTCATAATCGGTAGAAACTGTCTCGGGATTACAGTTTATCATTATTGTCTCATATCCTGCATCTTTAAGTGAAAAACTAGCTTGACAACAACAGTAGTCAAATTCAATACCCTGCCCAATTCTGTTGGGACCTCCACCTAATATAATGATCTTTTTTTTATTACTTGGATTAGCTTCACACTCAGAATTTAGAGCAAAATTTCTTTGGTATGTCGAATACATATATGGAGTAAATGATTTAAATTCCGCAGCACATGTGTCAACTTTTTTGAAAACTGGAACCACTTTCAAAACTTTCCTTTTTCTTTTAACAACTTCCTCTTTTAATTTTGTAAGTTTAGATAACCTTTTATCCGAAAATCCACATGATTTAATTCTATTAAATTCTATGTAGTTTTTTGGTAAACCATTAAACTTAATTCTATTTTCATCATCTACTATTTCTTTAATTTGATTTAAAAACCAAGGATCAACTTTTGATAACTTATAAATTTTATCTAAAGAAACTTTCTTTCTAAAAGCCTCCGCAATCAGTAACAATTTGTTAGGTATATTCTCTCTTAATTTTTTAATTATTTCCTTTTTTGAATAATTAAAAATGTCATCTAGTCCACTCAAACCTATCTCAAGAGACACAAGTGCTTTTTGAAACGACTCTTTGAAATTTCTGCCTATAGCCATTGCTTCCCCAACTGATCTCATTGAGGTGCCTAAAATTGCTTTAGTATCTTGAAACTTTTCAAAAGTAAATCTTGGTATTTTCGTGACTACATAATCTATAGTTGGTTCAAATGATGCTGGAGTAACTTTTGTAATTTCATTTTGAAGTTCGTCTAAGGTGTATCCAACAGCAAGTTTTGCCGCGACTTTTGCAATTGGAAAACCTGTTGCCTTTGATGCTAAAGCAGATGATCGAGATACTCGAGGATTCATCTCAATAATTACCATTCTTCCATTTTTTGGATTAATTGCAAACTGAACATTTGAACCTCCAGTTTCAACACCAATTTTTCTTAAACATGCAATCGAGGCGTTTCTCATCACTTGATATTCCTTATCTGTTAGTGTTAACGCAGGAGCTATTGTAACGGAGTCCCCAGTATGTGTTCCCATTGGATCTATATTTTCTATTGAACAAATTATTATACAGTTATCATTTTTATCTCTCACGACCTCCATTTCAAATTCTTTCCAACCATCAAGGCACTCTTCTACGAGCACTTGGTTTTGAGGAGACTCTTGAAGTCCACCCTTTACAATCTTAAAAAAGTCTTTCTTTGTTCTTGCTATTCCACCTCCAAGTCCACCCAAGGTAAATGAAGGTCTTATGATTGCTGGTAATCCAATTTTTTTTAAACACTTTGAGGCATTTTTAAAATTATTTAGTATCTCAGATTTTGGAAGATCAATACCAATATCTGACATATTTTTTCTAAATCTTTTTCTATCCTCTGCATTAGCAATTGCTTTAGAATTTGCTCCAATCAACTCAATTTTATATTTTTTTAACAATCCATTTTTTTCTGCTTTCAAACCTAGATTCAATGCTGTTTGACCACCCATTGTAGGTAGAATAGCGTTAGGTTTTTCTTTCTTGATAATTTCTTCAAGTACTTCTATGGATATTGGCTCAATGTATGTTTGATCTGCAACTTCTGGATCTGTCATTATTGTTGCAGGATTTGAATTGACTAAAACAACTTTATAGCCTTCATCTTTAAGTGCTTTACATGCTTGAGTTCCAGAGTAATCAAACTCACATGCTTGACCTATAATGATTGGCCCAGCACCAATTACCAAAATTTTTTTAATGTCTTTTCTTTTTGGCATATTTTTTTACTTCCATAATAAAGTTATTAAATAGATAATGACTGTCTTGAGGACCTGGATTTGATTCAGGGTGATACTGTACTGAAAAAACTGGTTTATTTTTTAACTTAATGCCTTCAATACTGCTGTCAAATAATGATTTATGTGTAATTTCGATTTTAGGCGGCAAATTATTTTTGGTAACTTCAAATCCATGATTTTGACTGGTTATTTCAACTTTATTATTTTTTATGTTTTTGACAGGATGGTTCGCGCCCCTATGTCCAAGCTTCATTTTTTTTGTTTTACCACCTAGAGCAAGAGCTAATAATTGATGTCCAAGACAAATTCCAAAAATTGGTAAACCTTTTTTTATAAGATTTTTTATAATTTTAATTGCATATTTCCCTGTCGCCGCAGGATCACCAGGGCCATTTGACAAAAAAATTCCACTTGGTTTAAGTGTCATGATATATTCAGCTGAAGCATCACACGGCACAACTATTACATCACAATAAAAATTTGAAAAATATCTTAAAATGTTTGTTTTAATTCCATAATCAATCGCAACTACTCTAAATTTCTTTTTTTTCGTTTTTTTAAAACCATCTTCTTTTGTCCATGTTTGCAATCCCCTCCAAGTAAATTTATTTTTAGTAGAAACTGTTTTTGCTAAATCCAGACCGTTGAGACCTGGCCATTTTAATGTTTTATTAATAAGTTTCTTTACTGGAAAAACACCTTTTTTTATGTGGGAAATTGTTCCCCTTGGCGCTCCCTTATCTCTTATAAAATTTGTTAAGCTTCTAGTATCTAAACCAGTTAAACCTACAATTTTATTTTTTTTAAGCCACAAATCTAACTCGATGAGTGATCTGTAGTTTGAGGGATTAGTTATTTCTGAATTGAAAATCACTCCTCTAGTCCAGACTTTTTCAGATTCATTATCTTGCTTATTGGCCCCAACATTTCCAATGTGGGGAAAGGTAAAATTAATAATTTGTCCCGCATAAGAGGGATCCGAAATTATTTCTTGGTAACCGGTTATTGAAGTATTAAAACAAACTTCTCCTGTAGCAGTGCCTTCATAACCAATACCAATTCCATTAAAAATTGATTTATTTTCAAGAACTAAAATACCCGGGCTAAAATTTGATTTTTTTTTTGAGTTTACTTTTTGTTTTTTGTTCAATTACAACTCATGAGTTAAAGGTTAATACAATAAAAGCTCGAGTTAAGCAACTGAACTAATACAAAATTTAAAAAAAAAAACAATTTTTCTTTTAAGAAAAAATCTTTAAGTTAAGTAATATAAAAATGTCCATTAAAGAAAAAATTAACGACGAGTATAAAACTGCTCTAAAATCGAAAGATAAAAACAAGATATCAACTTACAGGTTAATTCTGTCTGGAATAAAAGATTTGGATATTTCAAATAGATCAGGACCAAATAAGAAAGAGACAGACGATGAAGATATTAAAAAACTCTTAAAAAAAATGATTAAACAAAGAAACGAATCAGTTGAAATTTACAAAAAAAATAAAAGAGAGGATTTGTTAAAAATAGAGCAAGGAGAAATAGATTTGCTATCAACATACCTGCCCAAACAACTTAGCGAAGAAGAAACTAAAAAAATATGCTCGGAAATTATTACAAAGTTAGGAGCTCAAACTATAAAGGACATGGGTAAAGTAATGGGTGAACTGAAAAAGAATTATTCTGATAGTATAGATTTTTCGAAAGCCGGTTCAATGCTAAAGGAACTATTAAATAAATAATGAAATATCCAAAAGAGTATCTTGACGAAATTAAAATAAGGCTGAAAGTTTCTACTGTTGTTTCAAAACATGTGTCATTAAAAAAAAGAGGAAAGGAGTTTGTAGGACTATCACCTTTTAAAAATGAAAAGACTCCTTCTTTCACTGTAAATGATGAAAAAGGTTTTTATCATTGTTTTAGTACTTCAGAACATGGAAATATTTTTGACTTTGTGATGAAAATGCAAAACTTTAAATTTGGGGAAGCAGTAAAATTTTTAGCTAACCTCGCTGGAATGGCACCTTATAGGTTTTCTAAAGTTGATGAGCAAAGGGAAAAAGAATGGAATGAATACACCAGTATATATTCAGACTATGCTGATTACTATCACAATGAATTACTAAATAGTTCTAATTCTAAGATTGCTTTGGAATATTTAAAAAAAAGAAAAATCAATAATTCAATTATTAAAGAATTTAAGATTGGATTTGTAAATTTTAATTCAAGTATTTATGAAAAACTAAGAAAAAATCATGATGTGAAAATTTTAAACGAGTCTGGATTATTTTATTATGATGAAAATAAAAAAATATATGTTGAAAGATTCAGAAATAGAATAGTTTTTCCGATTAATTCTTTATCAGGCAAACCAATGGCTTTTGGTGGAAGAATAATTGATACTAAAAACAAATATGCAAAATATATAAATTCTCCAGAAACAAATTTTTTTAGAAAAGGGAATAATTTATATAACTTAGATAGAGTAAGAAAAATTTCTCATAAATTCGATGAAGTTTTTTTGGTGGAAGGTTATATGGATGTAATCGGTTTAAGCAAATTTGAAATAGAAAATTGTATTGCAAATTTAGGGACTGCGTTGACTGACAAACAAATCTATATGGTAACCCAATTTTTTGATAATATTATAATTTGTTTTGATGGTGATGAAAGTGGATATAAAGCTGCAATAAGAGCTGCAGAAAATTCAATAAAAAGTGTTCTTCCCGATAAGCAAATATATTTTTTATTCCTTCCAGACGGAGAAGATCCAGATACCTTTGTTGAAAAAAAAGGAAAAAATGAATTTTTAGATTTTTACAAGAATTATAAAATTCCTGTGCATAAATTTATATTTGAGCATTACAAAAAAGAAAATTCTTCATCCCCATCTGCACTTGCATCACTTGAAAAAAAATTAAAAGCTATAGCAAATTCAGTAAAAGATAGTGTAGTTAAAAAATATATATTAGGATATTTTTTAGAAAGTTTAGCAAAACATTCTCCAGGAACGGTTTTCAACAATTCAAATAAATCTTTTATTGGTTTAAATAAACCACTGGATAAAACAAAAAAATTATTTAAAGATACCGAAAATTTTTCTTCAATTGATATTAAAGAGTTTTGTCTTATTTATATAATAATAAATAACCTTAACTTCTTCTATCATAGAGCAAATTTATTAGAAAACATAAAATTTTACAAAAAAGAGAATGGGTTAATTTTTGATCGAATATTGGAATGCGTGAAGAATGGAGATCTTGACAATCTGCAGGTTGATGGCCAACTTTTTGATCAAATTGAAAAATTTGCAAATATAAAACATATAGTTCAAAAGAACGATAAAGATGAAGGCAAAATGGTTGAGATCTTTAACGATATAAAGAACGAACTTAAGACCCACGATTTAGAACTACGAATTCAAGAATTAGAATCAAAATTTGCTGAAGATTTTAATCAAAACACTTTTGATGAAATTAATAGGCTGAAAAAAGAGCAAAATATTAATTAATTCAGCAAAATTTTCGTGGATTTTTTTAAAATAGCTATTATATAAGGTTCTCCAAACAATATTAACTGTGGAAAGAATAATTACAAAATCGTTTGCAAGATTGATGGGTCGTGGGATCCACAGAGGTTTTATAACCCACGAAGAGTTAAATAAATCGCTAGGGAAAAGAAACTTGTCAGGTGAAAATCTTGCACAAGCATTTTTGCATATCTTAGACGAAAAAATTTCATTAGTAGAAAAGAAATCAGACTTTAAAGCTTTAAAAAAAAGGGACTCAAACAATAAAGAGGAGCCTAAAACAATTGAAAAAAGTGATGATCCAATAAGAATGTACCTGCGGGAGATGGGAGGAGTTGAGCTTCTTTCCAGAGAAGGAGAAATAGCAATAGCAAAACGAATTGAAGCAGGGAAAGACGTAATGTTAAATGCGCTATCTCAAAGCCCAATTACTGCCCTTCAACTTTTTGAATGGAATGAAAAATTACAAAAAGACGAAATTTTAGTTAGGGAGATAATTGATATTGATACAAATTACATGGAAGAAGAGAATTCATCTCAAGATTTGAAGGGAAAAAAGAATGAAGATAAAAAAGACAAAATTGAAAAAAATTCTAAAGACGAAAAAAATGATCAAACTCAGCAAGAAGTAGAGGAAGATGAATTTAATCCAACACTTGCAGCAATGGAAAGTGAAATAAAACCAAAAATTTTAGAAACTGTAAATAAACTTACAAAAGATTATTCAAAACTAATAAAATACCAAAAAGAAAAATTAGATTGTGTTTTAAATAATTTAGAGTTTACTAATTCAAAGGAAAAAAGCTATCAAAAAATTGTCTCCGAGATATTAGAAAATATTAAATCCCTACAGTTATCTCCTGCTGTTTTGGAAAATTTGGTGCAAAAACATTATTCCGAAAACAAAAAAATTGTTTCTTTAGAAGGAAACTTATTACGATTGGCAATTAATAATAAAATTCCGAGAGACGAATTCATAAAATTTTATATAGGTAACGAAATTAACCCAAATTTAAAAAATTTTTTAAGTACCAACCCGATTTGGAAATCCTTTTTTCAAAAAAATAAAGATGAATTTAAAAATATTAGAAACAGACTTACAGAGATAAGCCATAAACTTGGTATCAGTGTTACAGACTTTAAAAAGTTAGTAAGCAGAGTTCAAAAAGGAGAGAAGGAGTCGAGAATTGCAAAAAAAGAAATGGTAGAGGCTAATTTGAGATTAGTAATTTCAATTGCAAAAAAATATACCAACAGAGGATTGCAATTTCTAGACTTAATTCAAGAGGGTAATATTGGCTTGATGAAAGCAGTTGACAAATTTGAATATAGACGGGGTTACAAATTTTCTACTTATGCAACATGGTGGATAAGACAAGCAATTACAAGATCAATTGCAGATCAAGCAAGAACGATAAGAATTCCTGTACACATGATAGAAACTATAAATAAAATAGTAAGAACACAAAGACTTATACTTAGTGAATTTGGTCGAGAAGCAACACCAGAGGAACTTGCAAAAAAATTAAGAATGCCTTTAGAGAAAGTAAGAAAAGTATTAAAAATATCTAAAGAACCAGTTTCATTAGAAAAACCAGTTGGAGACGAAGAGGATAGTAGTTTAGGAGATTTTATTGAAGACACAAAAGCTTTGGCTCCCTTAGAACAAGCTATAAAATCAAATTTAAGTGAAGCTACAACTAAAATTTTATCTACTTTGACTCCAAGAGAAGAAAGAGTATTAAGAATGAGATTTGGTGTTGGAATGAATACGGATCATACTTTAGAGGAGG
>CACFJR010000001.1:62500-86695 GCA_902566755.1 uncultured Pelagibacteraceae bacterium | reverse complement strand
CATTAAAATTTTAGACCAATGATTTACTATTTTTTTTGAAGTGATGTTTGAAATATCATTCGGTATTAGGGAATAAAAACTTAATCTGGCATCAATGTAAGGTTTCCCTGTAAATTTATACATTAAAGGCCTTGAAACTTTTTTATACCCCATCTCTTTCCTTGCAATATTCCAAGCATTATCTGTAATTATTTCTTTGTATATTGAAAATGACAAATCATTAGGCTGATAACCAATCATTTCTGCTGGATTCCAATCTGGCATTAAACCAAATATTGGTAATTTTCCGTATCTGTTGTTTTTTTTATTTATTTGAAAAAACGATATTCTGTTTTTATTTAGAATTTTTTTAAGTTTTGTTGAAGATATTTTTTTCCAATTTTTAGATGTAGTTAAAGGTCTTATTTGAAAAATATTTACATTCCCATTTTTATCTATAGCAAATTCAAGATCAATTGGTTTTATTCCAATTTTTTGCTCTATTTCTTTAGTCGACTCTATAACTTTCTTCAATTTATGCGATCTAATACCTGTTGTATCATCTCTAAAAATATTAATTACCCTCCCCCCCGTTTTTGAACCAGACGTTACACTATCTGTATTGCCAGATACATCATCATAATTAATTACATAATAAAAGCTTCCATCCTTGATACAGAAATTAGTTAAAACGCCGCTTAATTTAGTATTTAAAATCATATTTTGAAATATAATTTCACTTTTTAAATAATGACTTTTTTTTTTTGATTTTTTTTTGTATTGCTTAATTAAACTTGAGGCTGATGCAAAAATATCTTTCTTAGAATTTTTCACATTTGAAAAACCAACAAACTCACCCGCCATTGAGTACTTTTCGCTATCCTCAAGAATATAGGATGATCTAACAATTATCTTGCTGTTGAGTTTTTGCGTCAATATCTTAGTTATTTTATCTTTATGTCCAATCCATTCTTCTACAGAATATTTGAAAAATTTTGGTATTATAGATTTTTGCAACCTAAGTTTCTTAAGAATATCAAGATTTTGAGCTTTTGTAGAAAGCTTCATAGATTTATTTTCACTTATTTATTTGTCTAAATATTGTCATTATCTAAAAATATCAAGAATAATATAATGAAAACTATAATTGTTTTAGGATCAGGCAACAGTGGGGCTGGTGCAATTAGGGATTACCTAATGACTAGACAAGACTTTCAAAGTCCATTTGGTAAACAAGAATTTCGAATTATTAATGACCCGGATGGATTAAATGATTTATATTTCAATCTTTATGAAAATTTTTCTATTAATAATGCAGCTAATGCTGTTTATAATTTTTTCTTATTTATAAACAATAGTTACAATTCTAGATTAAATAAAAAGAAAAAAATTTATAATAAAAATATTATTTCATTAACAAAAAATTATATTAGTAAAATAATAAAAGTAGAGTACAACGGTGCACCAAGATTTTATTTAGACAAGATTAACAACATAAAGAAAGTAAATTTTTACTTTTCAAGATTCGTTTTAAAAAAAAATGCTAAAAATATCAAATTATTAAAGATGATTGTTCCTGTAAGTAAAAAGCAATTTTTAAAATATACTCAAAATTATATTTTTAATATTTTTAAAAAAACTAAAAATTTTAATTTGAAAAAAAATATAGTTATCGAACAAGGTGGAAATTTTTGGAAACCAGTTTCATCAACAATTTTTTATGGGAATGATAGAAAAATAATTCTTGTTTCAAGAGATCCAAAAGCAATTTATTCAAGTATGAAAAATAGAAACTCTTTAAGTTATCCAGGAAATGACATAAAGATTTTTGTAAAATGGTATAAAAATATCATGTTAAAAAAAGATAAAAAACAACATAGTAAAGTTATAAAGGTAGAATTCGAAAAATTTTTTGGAAATTTTAAGATCGAGTCTAAGAAGCTCTGTAGGTTGCTCAAAATTAAAAACGATATTAATCATAAATTTGTTTTAGAAAATACAGTTAAAAATTTGTATAAATACAAAAAATCCTTAAGTCGAAAAGAAATTGGTTATATAAATAAACATTTATCTGAATATATCAAATGAGAAAAAGTTTAGTTTATATAGCGGACTTTTCTCTACCAAATATGTCTGCATATGCTCTTCATGTACTTAAAATGTGTGATGCATTTTCCGAACAAAAATATTCTGTAAAATTAATTTTACCCTATAAGAAAAAATCATATTCCTTTAATACAGTAAAAAAAGAATTTTTGTTGAAAAGAAAATTTGAGATAATTTCAATTTTTGATGAAAAGAAATTTTTTTTTTTCTTAACTCGTTTTTTTTTTACTTTTAAAATAATTACATATTTAAAAGAAAAAAGAATTAGAAATGTTTATTCTAGAAGTATAGTTCCAGCAATAATATTATCTCTTTTTAATTACAATGTAACTTTAGAATTACATACTGAAATGACTGGATTTACAAAATTTTTTTTTAAGATATCCAATCTTAATCTGATAGGAAAAAATTTAAAAATAGTTGTCATAAATAAAAAGTTGATCAAACTTTTAAATATTAAAAATAAAAACATTCTAATTCTTGATGATGCAGTTGACTCAAGAGATTTTAAGAAGTCAAAAGTTAAGATTTTGAAAAATACCTGTTTTTATAGTGGAAGTTTTGTAAGAGGAAAAGGTATTGAAATAATCAAAAAACTAGCCCAAGAATTGCCTGAATTTAATTTTCACCTGTATGGAAACGTTAAAACATTGATCAATTACAAATCTGAAAATTTTCCAAAAAACATGATTTTTAAGGGTTACCTTACATATAATAAACTTCTTAAAAAAATTAATTTTTATAAAATTCTTTTAATGCCGTATCAAAAAAAAATTGGTGTCTTAATTAAAAACACTAATGTTCAAAGCTATTTTTCTCCATTAAAAATGTTTGATTATATGGCTGCTGGTAAAATTATTATTGCCTCAGATTTAAAAGTTTATAAACATATTTTGAAAAATAGAATTAACTCAATACTAATTGATCCCAACAAAATTTATTTATGGGTAAGATTTATTAAAAGTGCATCAAGCTCAAATAATTTGAACTACTTAGGTAAAAATGCAATAAAGGATGTGTTAGGATACCAATGGATTTCAAGAATTAAAAAAATTCAAAAATTTTATGATTAAAGATAATATATTAGTTACCGGGTCTTCGGGTTTTATCGGATTTCACGTTTGTAAATTTTTTCTTGAAAAGAAAATATTTGTAGTAGGTGTTGACAACCACAATAATTACTACGATAAAAAATTGAAGATTCAAAGGTGTAAAAAATTACTTAATTTTAAAAAATTTAAATTCATAAAATTAGATATAAAAAATCAAGAAAATTTTCTTAAGATTTGTAAGAAATTTAGACCTAAGGTTATTATTCATTTAGCTGCGCAGCCTGGTGTAAGATATTCTTTCATAAATCCTCAAGCATACATTGACTCAAATATAACAGGCTTTACTAACATCTTAGAATGTATGAAAAAATCTAATTTGAAAAATTTAATTTATGCTTCATCAAGCTCTGTATATGGAAATTGTAAAAAATTCCCATTTAAAGAAAATTTGAAACTTAGACCACTTAATTTTTATGGACAAACAAAATTGATGAATGAAAGAATTGCAGAAGTTTATAATAAAAATTTCAATTTAAATATGATCGGGTTAAGGCTTTTTACTGTTTATGGACCTTATGGTAGACCAGATATGTTTATACCAAAAATCATTAAAAATATAAAACTTAATAAAAGTATAGATCTCTATAACAATGGAAGACATATCAGAGACTTTACTTATGTTGAAGATGTGAGCGAAATAATATTTAAACTTTATGAAAAAATTAAAAATAAAAAATTTAAAAATGAAATTTTTAATATTTGTGGTGGTAGTAAAATTTCATTAAGGAAATTAATCTATTTGGTAGAAAAAATGACCAAAAATAAGATTAAAACAAAACTTAAATCTTTTCAAAGAGGAGATATGTATAAAACACATGGTAACAATAATCGTTTAATGAAAAGCATTAATAAATATAAATTTACTTTTTTAAAAAATGGATTGTATAAAACTATAAAAACAGATTTTTATAATGTTAAATAAATTTTTTTTAATTACTATTTACACTTAATGAATTTTTCTTAAATGATCTATATAACTTAATTGTCTCTCTGATATTTCTAGGTTTTGAAAATTTTTTCGACAAACCAATTTTTACATCGCCCCACACATCGTCTTCAAAGTCTTTCTCGAAATGAAATATATCATTAATTTTTTTTGGAATAGCAACAAAATTAACAAATAAAACATCTCGACAATTACCAAATTTTGGAATGCCGGCCTTATGAATGCATTGAGGCGTATTTAAAATTAAACTATCTCCCAACTTACCACAATTTTTTATTTCATTGTTTAGAGACAAATCAGTGTAAAAATTTCTGTCACGATAATTGCTTCTTTTTACAAATTTTTTTGTATCCTCTATTGAATAAAATGTTAAAGGACCATGATCTAAAGATATATCTTGAAGATTAATAAATAGCTTAAAGTAATTCATGGTATAATAGTCACAATGATAATACATATTATAATACTCTAAATCTTTTTTTCTTTCCTTTTTCGAGTAGTAACTTCTATCCTCAATACCATAATTTCTTTTAATCTGAATATTGTGTATAGCAATATCACTTCTATAATATCTTTTTAAAGCCTCAATAATATTTTTAAATTTATTATTTAAATGATCTTTTATTTTTATTCTCATCTCGTTATCTATCTCAAACCTAGACGAGTATTCGTTACTTTTTTTTTCAAGTATTTTTGCCTTAGGGTCCCGAATTTTATGAGAAAGAAAATTTGCTAGTTCTTTCGAGTTTACATCAGGTCTTAGGTAACCCAGCTTATGATAGGAGTTAAGAAGACCTTCATTACTATCAACTATGTTTCTTTTAAAAAAAAAATTAAATAAATTGTAGTTTAAACTATTGGGATTTTTGAAAATTTTTACACCAAAATTTTTGTTGATTTTATGCAATATCATTGATTTTTTATATCAAAAAGAATATTTATTTCAATGAGGTAATTGATTATCAAAAAAGTGCCTTTTTTTTAACTAAAAAGTAATTCAATTATGAAAATATCAATTTAAATTAAAAACTTAATATCTTTACTAAATTATGCTTACGAAAAAATATATTAAATTATTTTCAGTTTTAGAAACAAACCAGAGGATAAGATCTGCTTATTTTTGGTTTTTCACAATAATTATTATGTTTCTGGAAACATTTAGTTTTGGAATGTTTTATCCCTTTTTACAATCAATTACAAATAATACTTTAAATGAGGAGTTTTTATCTTTTTTAAATTTTTTTAGTAGCTCTTTAAATATTGATTTAAGTGTATCTTTAATTGCTCTGCTCATATTTACTTTAGCAATAGTTCTTAAAAATCTATTCTTATTTTTCTTTGAATTTTGGTCAATGACTTTTTTAAGGGACTTAAAATTAGATTTTAAATCAAAAGTTTTAAAAGCCCATTTTCAAGACGATTACGAAAAAATATCAAATATTAAAACATCAGTATATGTTCGGGACTTTAATAGCACTATAGATATCTTTATAAGAAGTTTGCAAAGTACAATGATATTAATTATTGAATTAAGTGTATTTATAGGCTTAGTGGGTCTGTTAATTTACATACAATCTAAGGAAACAATTTTTTTTGTAATGGCAATAGGATCGATATCAATAATTTTTATACTTGCTTTAAAAAATATTCTGAAAAGTTTTGGAGGAAGAAGTTTACATTTCGACGAAAGATCTTTAAACAAACTTTTAGATATTCTGAATTCTACAAAAGAAATTTTGATGTCAAAAAAATCACCTATATTTATTAAACAATTTACTAAATTTCAGTTTAAAGACCTTACAATTAAAAGGACCGTAAGTATGATACAAAAATTTCCGAAATTTTTTTTTGAAAGCATGGTTGTGGTTGGTTTCACAATATTTATTTTTATTTTGAGTTCTAAAGGGCAAGATATAAATAAAATAATACCTGAAATTGGAATTTTTTTTCTTGCTATCATCAGGATTTTGCCGGCCGTTTCAAAAATACTTATTTATACAAGTAAATTGAGATACGCAGAAGCTGGGGCCACAAAAATTGCAAATGATATTAGAAATTACAAGAATTTATTTAAAAGTAAAAATGATCTCATTGAAGTTGGTTTCAAAGATTCTATCGATCTTAAAAAAATTTCTTTTAATTACAAAAATCGAGGTAAAAAAATCTTAGACGAAATAAATCTTTCCATTAATAAGAGGGATTATATTGGAATAGTTGGAGAGTCTGGCGGTGGAAAATCCACATTAGTTGATATTATTTCAGGGTTGTTAAAACCTACGGGGGGGGACATTTTCATTGACGGAAAAAAATTCGATAATCTAAATACCACAAATTGGTTAGATAAAATTGGATATTTAACTCAAAAAAATAATTTACTAGATGAGTCAATTTTAACAAATATTACTCTTGAGTTTAATAAAGATAATATAGATACGAAATTAATAAGTGAAATATTAGAGAAAACTGGATTAAAAGATTTAATTGATAATTTACCTGAGGGAATAGACACTCCAGTAGGAGAAAATGGATTTGCAATATCTGGTGGTGAAAAACAAAGAATAGGTATCGCTAGACTTCTTTATGCAAAAAAAGAAATTCTAATATTTGACGAAAGTACATCAAATTTAGACAATAAAAACAAAGAGAATATTATTTCCACTATTAATCAATTATCAAAAGAAAAAACAATTATAATTATAACTCATGATGAAAGTGTTATAAAAAATTGTAAGAAAAAATACTTAATTAAAAATAAAAAATTAACGACTATAGGGTTATAAAATATTGAAAAAGGTTTTATTTAGATTTAGATCTTTTTAATTAAAAATAAATTTTCACTTAATTCTATTATATCAAACTTTTTAGTTGGAATTCTATTTAAACTATCTTTTAGTTCAGACTTATGAAGATATGGAAATTTTTTTTTTTTATACTCAGTTGTTAAAAGATAGCTTACATTTATTAATGATAAAAAATATCTAAGTGTTGAAAATTTTAAAATTTGTTTTTTTACTAACACCTTGCACTTGCTATAAAAAATTTCTAACTTGTTCTTTTTTGAATAAAGAATTTGAAGAGGTTTAAGTTTATTATGATAATTTTTTTTTAGAAACCTAATAAAATCTTTGTAAAAATATTTATTGTTTTTAGTATTAGTTATGATTGATTTAGGTTTAGATGAATTATTGAGTTTAAAAAATTTGTAATTTATTTTCCTTGTTAAAAATTGAAGACATTTTTTATAACTTTCGAAATAATAACCATAGTCTTTGAACATTTTTGATGACTTATAATCTTCGTTTTCATAAACATATATTATCTTTTTTTGTAATGATGCAGCTTCTAAAAAAGATGTACAGCCAGAGTGTATATATAAATCACAAGCAGCTATCCACGATGTTATTACTCCTTCATATACCACTTTAATATTGTGAAAATTTTTACTAAATCTTTTTTGAACTAAATCGATTTTTTGCCGAGGATGAGGTCTTATAATGATATTCAAATTTGGGTTTTTTTTTGCTAAATCTTCGATAAAAGATATCAATTTTAAATAATTTTTTTTATCATTAATTAAAAATTTTTTATAATTTTTTAAAGTTTTATTTAAATTTTTTTTAACATTGTAATTATGAATAGTGTATTTATCTTTATTCACAATTTGATCCGTAGAGTGGCTTAAGGGTATAAAAATAAATTTGCCGTATTTTTTTTTTAATTTGTTAATTTCAGTTTTATAGAACTTAATGTTTTCCTTTTTTAATAAGTCATACTTTGGATGCCCAAAATTATTAATCTTATTTACATATCTTTTAAAATATTTTTTTGCAGAAAATAAATCTTTATCTCCCCAAAAAAAATAGTCATCGATATTCTTAATAATATAATCATGTAATCTTGTTCTCATTTCATTGTTGTCCATATTCATTATGGGTCCCTCTTCATCCATTATTCCAATAAAATTATTTTTATATTTTTCTTTGGGAAATCTAAAAGTAGGTTTTGGACCACCTTTAGATAATAAATACATTCCTGTGTTATGTTTAAACAAATTATAAACTTTACTTTTTTCTCCAACAACAATATCGAAATTTGTATTATTAATAAGTTTAGAAATTAAAAATGAACGACTATTGAACTCTCTTACTTTAATTTCTATAGGCACTAAAATTGTCATTTATATTTTTTTTTTTGTGAGATATTATAGCTTATACTTTATTTTTGATTTTTATACAAAATATCAGTTTTAAACATAATGGAAAATCTAACAAACTTATTTTTATTCTTTTTATTTTTTGAATTATTTTTAATTATAATTGTAAGAAATTTAAAAAAAAATTTTAAATGGTTAATTAATACAGAGGATGAATTACCTCATTTTTCTAAAGAAAATTTAAATAACTTTTTCAAACACAATTATGACTCAACTACTGGATGGGATAGAAAAAAAAATATCTCTGGTTCCGAAATAGGTGAGAAAAAAACTTTTTTTCGAATTTCTAAAAAAGGGTATAGGGGTAAAAGCAAATACAGAAAAACCGCAATGTCGGTTTTTGGAGATTCTTTTGCATTTTGCAGATACGTTAATGATGACAAAACATGGGAAAGTCAATTAGAAGATAAATTAAAGATGAATGTACATAACTATGGTGTTGGGAATTTTGGACTTGACCAAAGCTATCTTAAATTTTTAAAGTATAAAAAAAAAATTAAGAGCAAAATAGTAATTTTTAACATTGTGCCAGAAACTATTGCTAGAGTTCATTCTTATTGGAAACACTACAGAGAATTCGGAAATATTTTAGGTTTCAAACCAATATATGAAATAAAAAGAAATCAATTAATCTTAAAAGGAAGTCCCTTAAAAAAAAATTTTACTGAAAAACAAATACATAAAATTATTCCTAAAATTAAAAAAATTGACACTTTTTATAGAGTAAAATTTTTAAAAAATAAATTTTCGTTTCCGTATACTTTAACATTTGTTAAAAATTTTAATTTTTATACAAATATAATTTTTAATTTAATTCTTTGTAAAATGACGAATAAAAATAATTTTTATAATAATGCGGTAACTGTTGTTCTTAAAAAGAATATAAAAGATTCACATGAAATGTATAATAATCCTTATTATTTAAAAAAACTTCAATCCCTGATTCTTTACTTAAATAAAAATCTTAATAAGAACAATTTTAAAATGATTTTAGTTGTTTCTCCCCAATTGCTAGATTTAACTGTAGGAAATTATGAAAATGTATCAAAATTTTATAATCAAATTGGAAAAAAAGTTTCATGTATAGATTTATATAACAGGATTAAAAACAAAAAATTTAAAAAATACTACTTTCAAGATATATATGGAGGTCATTTTAACGAAAATGGAAATAAAATAGTTTCTAAAATTTTGTTAAATTATTTAAAAAATAAAAAAATTTTATGATAGTTTGGTTTAAAGGGATTTCTGGCGTAGGCAAAAGCACCTTGGGGTATCATTTTTACAAAATTAAAAAAAAAAAGATCAAAAATTTGGTGCATGTAGATGGGGATATTTTTAGAAAACTTTTTAAAAACGATTTAGGTTATAATTTAAAAGATCGTAATAAAAACGCTGCTAGAATTTGTGCTTTTGTAAAATTTTTACAATCTCAAAAAATTAATGTTATTGTTACTGCAAATCTTACTTCAAAAAAATACCAAAATTTATCCAAAAAGATCTTCGATAACTATATAAGCGTGTTTATTGAGAGCAAATTATCAAATTTAAAAACAAGAGATAAAAAAAAAATTTATAAAAGTAAAAAAAATATAGTAGGTTTAAATATAAAATATGACAGGCCCAAAAATTCTGATCTATATATAAGAAATGATACTACAAAAAAGAAATTTTTAAAAAATATTGAGTTAATAGAAGATTTAATAAAAAAGAAAAAAATAGTTTTTGATTGAATATCCTCTTTTTTTTTTTAATTATCTGCTTTTAATTTTCTGTAATTGAGTTAAAAGTTCTGACAAGTTTGCAGAATATTTTTTAAATTCATAAAATTTTGACACATTATTATGGAATTTTTTAAATCTTATCTTAAAAATACTCTTGCTCTGATAATTTTCATTATTTTTAAAAATCCTTAAATCTAAATATCTATTTTTATAAAATTTTTCTAAAAAAATTTGTCTCATCTCCGCAGTAGCATTTCCAGATGAGCACCCAAAATTCAAATGATGAATTTTATGATAAATTCCTGTTTTTAATAAGTCTAAAGGGTATGAAGAATTATTTTTATGATAAAAGTTTTCAAAATTAGATAAATGGCTCAAAACTAAATACTTTATTGATACTTGGGCTAAAAAAAACTTTAAAAAGATTGGTAAATTTTGATAAAGACTACTGTTGAAAACTTTGTAAAATTTTTTATTGAATTCTATATAACTTAAATTTTTAATATCTTTAGAAATTATTCGGCAGATTTTGTTGATTTGGTTTGAATAATTTTGCTTCTTGAGCCAGACTAACTGTCTTATTACATCATTTTTATTTCCTTGACCTACATAAACTAATTTTTTTTTTTGGAAGAAAATTTTAGCTTGGTCAAAATATTTTGTGAAATTATATATTCCATATACAATAGGAAAATTATATTTTATTCTTTTGAGTATTCCAATTCCAGAAATTGACTTTAGCGAAGGTTTTCTTTGAATCTTAAAATAATTCAAAGGAAAGTAAATATTTTTGGAAAAATTAGATTGAGACAGTAACTGAACATTAAATTTTTTTTTCAACAAAAAAATTTTTTTTTTATATGTATAATAGTCTCTATCTGTATTCCAAAGCAAAATAATTAATAAACCAATTTTTTTTTTGTATAATAAATCTATTCTATCTAAAATAAGGTGTCTTTGGTCTAAAAATAAAATTTCTGTATTCTGTCCCAAGAACTTTATTTCTTTTATAAACTTAACTTTACTAATTTTAAAAACATGAGAACAGTATGCTAGATAATTTTCAACCCTAGTTTTAGGACATATTATACTAACATTTTTATTAGCTAAGGTTTTAATCATTTAAAATAAAACAAGATTTATACATTTATCATAAAAGTAAAAAACTTTTAAAATTTTTTTAATATAATATCTATAACTTTAATTAACTTCATTTTCTAAAAGTTCACATACACAGTGAAGTATGCTCATATGCGCTTCTTGTATAAAGCTTGTTTTTTGAGATTTAATATTAATATTTATGTCTGAATTTTTTTTGGCAAATCCCCCGGATCTTCCTGTTAAAGAGATTACATGTATCTTATTTTTTTTGGCGTATTCTATAGCTTTAACAATATTTTTAGTTTGTTTTTTTGTTTTGCTTCCACCGCTAGTTGTTAAGCAAATTAATGTATCTCCTGAATTTGAATAAGCCTTTAAACATCTTTCGTAATATGTATCATAATTAAAATCATTAGACCAAGCAGTCATTGCAACATGGTTTTGATTTAAACTATAAACTTGAAATGGTTTTCTTTTTTTATTGTTAAAGGTGCAGATTAATTCACCAACAAAATGGTCACTATCTGCTGCAGAACCTCCATTACCAATTACAAAAATTTTTTTATTTCTTTTATTGGCATCAATAATTTTTTTTGTTATTTTTTTTATATTAATCTCTTCGATCTTAAGATTTTCTATTATTTGAGAAATTTCTTTAAAATATTTGCTTATTTTTATCATAAAAATTTTCTTAAAAAATTAATATTTTTTTTCATTATACCAACGTCATTTTTGTTTCTTGCTGTTTGAAGTATATAATTTCCTTTATAATTTATTTTTTTACAGTATTCAAATAAATCTTTGAAATTTGTAACTCCTTTTCCAAGGTCAACAGATATATTTTTTTTATTTTTATCTTTTAAGTGAATATTTAATACTCTATGAAAATATATTTTCTCATCTTCAAATTTATAATTAAATCCTGCACTATTACCTGAATCATAATTTATACCAAAATTTTTTTTTGGTAATTTATTTATAAACTTAAGAAGTTTCTGTGGTTCAAAATCAGACTCGAAAATTAATTTAACTTTATTTTTTTCAAGAATTTTACTTAACTTTAAAACTTGTTTAAGAAAAATTTTTTCATGAGTTTTGTTTTTAATTCTCCCGTTGTCAACTAAGGGTAGAACAATATACTTTATTTTTAGTTCTCTTGAATTTTCTATCAAAAGATATAGTTGATCTAGAGACTGAAAATTTTTTTTAAAAAAAAACGGTGCCTCCATGAAAAAATCACAAGTAATACCATCAATTTTAATATTAAATTTTTTTTTTAAATATTTTATCTTTTGAATTCCTTTTTTATTACTGATTGGATTTTTGTAAAAATTTTCTTTGTCGATAGTCCATTCCATTAAGTTCAGTTTATTATTGTTTGCAATTCTAAATTCTTTTTGCCAATTTTTCCAAGGAAATGATTGTATTTTTTTTTTTTCTTTAGGGACTAATCTGCCCTGCATGAAACCAAGTTTGATCATTTATCTGTAATTTTTAAAGAGGCAGCTTGAAAATCAGAAACTCTTGTAAATACCTGCTTAAGTAATTTACCTTTAATTTTACTTTTTAAATTTTGCTTCTTTTCGATAGTATTTTTTAACTTTTTGAATACATTTTCATAAGCTCTAAGTGCTAAAGCAATATCCTTTTTATTGAAGGTATATGTAATACAATGATAACCGCTCCATAAAATTTTATAATCTAAAAGTTCTTGTTGAATGAATGTTTTTGTAACTATCGGTGACTTTAACAATTTATTAGATTTTATTGTCAATACAGTTCTTGAAGGATGACCATCACAATTAAGATATTTCTCTAAATTATATTTTTTTATCAATATATTAAGTTTTGACTTAAATAATTGGCCATTATGTCTAATTATCTCTAAAACTTTTTTCTTTTTCAATTTATTTATACAAGCTTTTGCAGCAGCCAAACCTATACATTCACCTCCATATGTAAATGAGAAAAAAACATTATTAAATAATTTCATATACTTTTTTTTTCCAACCACCGCTGACAAAGGAATTCCATTTGAAATTGCTTTTGCAAAACAAGATAAGTCTGGAGTTACCCCGTATAACTGTTGAGCGCCCCCCAAGGAATATCTAAAACCTGTAACGACTTCATCAAATATTAACAAACATTTGTTTTTTCTGCAGATTTTTTGTACTTCATGTAAAAAGTTTTGTTTACAAAAATTATTACAATTTAGATTACATTTTTTTTTATACATGCACTTTGGGCTTGAAACTGTAACCGGTTCCATAATAACACATGCAATTTTATTTTTATATTTTTTGAAAATTTTTTTTAAACTATCAATGTCATTGTAATTAAACGGATGAGCTAATTTTTCGTTAAATTTTGGTACACCTAAACTTTTATCTGTCGTTGCAATAAACCAATCATGCCAACCATGATAACCGCAAAACGCTATATGTTCTTTTTTAGTATATGCTCTTGCAATTTTAACAGAAGCTGAATTTGCATCAGCACCATTTTTACCAAATCTTACTTGCTCTGAAGACGGTATCAAATCATTTAAAATTTTTGCGACATCTATCTCTAGTTTATTAGCCAAACTAAATGTTGAACCTAATTTTAATTGTTTAATAACTGCTTTATTGACATCTGGATCTGAGTAACCCAATATTAATGGCTGCGCACCCATGACAAAATCAAGGTATTTGTTGCCATCAACGTCATAAATTTTATTACCCTTACCCCTTGAAGCATGAGAAGGTGAATAATTCTCAGAAAAAGAATGGGTCCCCTTACTAAATGTTTGGCTTCCAGTAGGTATTAATTTTTTTGCCTCTTTTAAAAGTTTAATTGAATTATTTATTTTTTTTGCTACCAAATCGTTCTTCCTCCATCAACCAAAAGACTATGACCATTGACATAAGAAGATTTTTCGGAAATTAAAAAATACATTGCTTCATTTAATTCATTTTTTTTTGCCATTCTTTTCATTGGTATTAATTCACTTAATTTGGTTAAAAATTTTTTGTTATGATTATTATACATTCCTCCCGGGCATAACGTATTACACCTAATGTTATATTTTGCTAAATAAGTTGCTAAATATTTTGTTAAACCCACGATGCCATGCTTTACAATAGAATAGCTTATTGGTTTAATAAAGTTTGAATAGATATTTTGATTAGGTGATATAAAGCTTAAATCTGAACCTATATTGAGTATATTTCCTTTTTTCTGTCTTATCATGAATTTTGAGACATGTTTTGCCATAATAACAGATGTGGTAATTCCAATTTCAAAATCACTCTTTAAATCTTTAATACTTAAATTTTCAAATTTATAATTATTTTTTTGGTTGGGGTTATAGTCTCTAGCAACACAATTTATTAGAACATCTATAGATCGGAATTTTTTAAATATTAAATTAATTTTATTTGATATTTTTTTTTCATTTAAGATATTACATTTATGTTGGTATAAATTTTTAATTTTTTTTTTCGATAGAGTTTTATCAATAATATGGACATTTATATTTTTTTTGGTTAACAAAAACTCGGTAAATTGTTTTCCTATGAATCCATTTCCCCCTGCAATAATTATATTTTTCATTTTAGTCTATTTCTTTAATTCTGCCTTTTATCAAAATCGGCTTTGTATTAATGTTTATTAATTCTTCATCAAGGTACTTTAACTCACTGCATCTAAAAGCACAAATAACGTGATTATGAGATAAAGCTAAAGGTAAATCTTGTCTCCTAAAAACATTATTTTTACAAAATTTATACAATTTATTATTTTTTTTATACCAAGTTAAATATGGATGTGTTTCAACTTTTGTAAAACCACAAATACTTTTTATATTTTTTTTTTCAATTAATTTCTTAGAAGAATCGTATAGTTTTTTAGATTTTGGCATTAATGGTATATAAATAAGCCAGATTATATAACTTTTTTTAATTTTTTTTTTTTTTACGAAATCATCTATAACCTTTTTTATAGAAATTTTGGGACCTGACAATTTTTTACTTCTTTTAATAAAATGATACTTATTTTCTTTACATTTTTTTTTAAACCATTCATCATCTGATGAAAGATAAATATTTTCAAACCAATTAATTTTTTTTATAAAATTTCGTGTATATTTAAAGAACAATCTATTTTTTCCTGGATATCCAATACTATTTTTTCTTGCTGGAATAATTGCTATGTGATGATTTTGTGACATATTTTTTATTTCAAAATATGAGCTCTTAATTTTTTTGCAACAGGTATTTCCATTTCTAATATTTTTTTTTCAGTGTCGCCAATTACTGCTTTTTCTAAAATTCTTATTTCCCCAATTAGACTCTTGAATGTTTTGGGTGTTATGGATGCTGATTGATCACTCCCATACATCGTTCTGTCTAATGTGATATGTCTCTCCAAAGATGTTGCTCCTAAACATACCGATGCTAATGAAATTAATTTACCGCCTTTTTCATGACCAGAGTAACCTACTTTACATTGATACCTGTCTTTAAGGATTTTTATCATATTTAAATTTGCGTTTTGATTGTCAAATGGATATGCAGAAATGCAATGCATCAACTCAAATTCACAGCCATTTTTTTTAAAAATTTCTACTGCTTTGTCAATCATCTTAAAATCACTCATACCTGTACTAATAAATGTATATTTTTTTCTTTTTGAAACTTCATTCAAAAAATTTTCATCTGTTATCATCGGAGAGGCGATTTTATGAAATTTTAAGTTAAAACTATCTAAAAACTCTAAACTTTTTGTATCCCAAGCAGAAGCAAACCATTCTATTTTTAAGTTTTTACAAAATCTGTCTATTTCGCTGTATTCATCAAAACTAAATTCTAAACCTTCCTTCTGTTGTCTTTCAGTTTTACCCCAAGGACTATCTCTAAATTTATTTAATTGCTCCTCTGAATAAACTAGATCGATCGTTCTTTTTTGAAATTTCACTGCATCAGCCCCAGCATCTTTAGACACAGTTATCATCTTTTTTGCTATATCAAGACTGCCGTTATGGTTTATTCCAATCTCGGAGATCACAAAACATTTTGACATCATTTATCCATTATATGATTTAATATTTGTCACAAAAATAGAACACTTGTATTAAAACGGTCTTTATTCCTTTTCATACATCTTTGCTTCCTTTTTAGCAAACTTTTATTTTGATAATCTATTTTTCTTTTTACATTAAATTTGATAAACAACATATTTCAAAAATGTGTTGAATTTTTGTTTTTTTAAAAATGATTAAAGATATTCTGTGTATAATCCCAGCAAGAAAAAATTCAAAAGGTGTTAAAAATAAAAATTTTTTAAAGGTTAATGGTAAAATGTTAATTCAATATACCATCGATATTGCAAAAAAAATTGAGGGAAAAACAGAAATACTCATTTCATCCGATAGCGAGAAGACTGAAAAAATTTGTAAGAAAAATAACATAAAGTTTTATGGCAAAAGACCTGCAAGTCTGTCTGGTGATAGAATAGAAACAATAGAGGTCATTAAATACGAAATTAAAAAACTACTAAAACAAAAAAGAAAATTTAAATACTTGCTTTTATTACAACCTACGTGCCCTGTGAGAGATATTAAAAAAATTAAATTTGCTTTAAAAAAAATTAGATCAAAAAAAATTGATAGTGTCGTATCAGTTTGCAATGTAAATCAATATCACCCATTAAGAATGAAAAAAATTATAAAAGGGAAACTAATTAATTTTATTAAACAGAAAAAGGAAAACATGAAGCCAAGACAAAAGCTTCCTAAAATATACATTCGCTCTGGTTCAATATATTTAACTAAAATAGAAAAATTATTAAAATCGAATAGTATAGTATCTGGTAACGTATATCCTATAATAACAAAAGATTTAGAAAATATTAATATAGATACAATTAATGATTTAAATCAATTTAAACAGAGTTTTAATTAATGAAACTTCTATGTCCTAATAAAAGTTTATTTTCCAAAAAAATAAAATCTTTAATCCCTAAAAACTTGAAATCAACTTTTTTAAATCTTAATCAAAAAAAATTTAATAAAATTTCTAAAAATTACGATATTATTTTAATGAGATTTGGTTTGTTTTTGCCATATAAAAAAAACAGTAATATTAAATTTATAATCACTCCAACAACCGGATTAAATCATATCGATCAAAGATACTTATTCGATAAAAATGTAAGAATAATTTCTTTGAAAAATCAGATCAGTTTTCTAAAAAAAATAAATAGTACAGTTGAGTTCACAATATTATTACTACTATTATCCTTAAGGAATTTTTATAAATTAAATAACAGGAATTTGGAAGGCAAGGAGATATATAATAAAAAGATTGGGATTATAGGTTATGGGAGAATAGGAAAAAAGATTGAAAAAATTTTAAAATCTTTTGAAGCTAAAATTTATATAAATGATATTAAACATAAAATTTCAAAAAAAAATAAGTCTTTAAATTATATTTTAAAAAACTCTGATATTATCATGCTTCATATTCCTTTAGATAATAATAATAAATTCATAAATAAACGTAAGATTAATTTGTTAAAAAAAAATGCTATTATAATAAACACTTCTAGGGGTGAAATAATTGATGAAGATTATTTATCAAAAAAAATGATACCAAATAATATTTCATATTATACAGATGTGATTTCAAATGAACGTAATCCAGATTTAAAAAAATTTAAAAATGCTGCAAAAAAAAATTTATTTCTATACACACACCATCAAGCTGGATTGTCTAAAGAATCTACTTTTAAAACTGAAGAATTTGTCTTACAAAGGTTCAAAAAATTATGGATAAAAAAAAACAATTAAGTTTTATTGCTGAAATTTGTCAAAATCATCAAGGAAAATTTTACAACATGCAAAAAATGGTTGAAGAATGTGTATCCGCAGGAGCCAATATTATTAAAGCCCAGTATATTTTTTCAAAAAACTTAACTTATAGACCTATATTTGACGAAGGTTTAAAAATCAAAAATAAATTATTTTCGATAAAAAGACCATATCACATAGAAAAAAAAAGATTAAAAAAGCTTGATTTAAAAAAAAGGGACTATGAAAAGTTTGTAAAAATATGTGAAAATTTAAAAGTAAAGCCAATGATCACATGTTTTGCTCGAGAGCATATAAATGAGTTGAAAAATATGGGTTTTAAATCAATAAAAGTTGCAAGTTATGACTGTTCATCTTTCCAACTAATTAGAGAATTGAAAAGTAATTTCAAAAAACTTATTATTTCAACCGGAGCGACTTTTGATAATGAAATCAAATACACCGCAAATATTTTAAAAAATTATCCTTTTGTGTTAATGCATTGTGTCTCTATTTACCCAACCCCAAAATATTTTTTAAACTTAAATCGTATTAAATTTCTTAAAAAGCTTTGTAAAGATGTTGGATACTCTGATCATTCTAGCTCGTTAGACAACAAAAAAAATTTAGCTTGCTTGGCTGCAATAACAGCAGGAGCGACTTATATAGAGCGTCATATAACAATACTTGATAAAGATAAAACAAGGGATGGGAAGGTGTCAATCAACCCTTCGGAAATAAAAGAAATAATAAAATTTTCTAGATTGAATAATAAAGACAAAAAAGAATATCTTAAAGAAAAATATAAAGTAAATGTTGATAAACTTTACGGTAAAGAAAAAAGAGAGTTAACTAATATAGAGTTGTTAAATAGAGACTATTATAAAGGAAGATTTGCATCAAATGTATCTAGAGATGGTTTGAAATTTATAAATAATTGGGATGAAACTAAATTAAATGTTTAAGAATGTTATTAAAATAAAGAATCAGACCGTTATTCAAATAGAAAATGAGTTTAAAAAAAATCTTTTGGATGGTAATTTTTTTCCAGCGTTTCAATTTGAAGGTAAAAAAATTAAAGGAATATTAACTTTAGGAGATTTAAGAAGATTAATAAAAAGGGGGAAACTAGAAGAAAAAGCAAAAAAATTTATAAATAAAAAACCAGTTTATTTCTACCAGAAAGACTTAAATAATGACTTAATAAATAATATTAAATCAAGAATAAAAGACAAAAATTTAAAAAATATTGATGATATAATTTTAGTAGATAAATCAAAAAGACTTTTAGATATTTTCAAATTTAATGATTTAAAAAATTCCTTCAAATATAAAAAAATTTGTGTCGTAGGAGCAGGTCACATAGGTTTACCCTTAACAATATTTCTATCTTTAAAAACATCTGGGGTTAATTTGTATGATAAAGACAAAAAAAAAATTAATTTATTAAAGAAGAATGAATTTAACTTTTATGAAAAAAATCTAGATAAATTTTTAATTTCAGAAAATAGTAAAAAAAAAATAAACTATGCTAGTGATATTAAAGCACTTAATAGTCAAATTTATATCGTTTGTGTTGGGACAATTTTAAAAAAGAATAAAGTTTGTGACAATAAACTAATAATAAATGCTATAAAGCAAATTTCAAAAATTCTAAAACCAAATGACATAATTATTCTAAGAGGAACTGTTCAAGTCGGTTTTACATCAAATATTGCAAAAAAAATTGTCGAAGGTAATTCAAATTTTAAAGTAGGAAAAAATGTATACTTGGGTTTTATGCCTGAGAGGTTACTTGAAGGTGACTCATTAAATGAATTGAACAGTCTTCCACAAATAATCTCAGGAGTAACAAATAATTGCCTTATCCAAATAAAAGAATTTTCATCTGGATATTTTAATAGAACGATAGTTGCAAAATCTACAGAGGAAGCAGAAATAATTAAGCTATGTTCAAATTCATTTAGAGATCTTAATTTTTCATTTGCTAATGAAATTTCCCGTTTATGTGAATACTATAATTTATCAGCGAATGAATTGATTGAAAAATCAAATTTTGGTTATTCAAGAAATAATATCCCACTTCCTAGCATAGGTGTTGGTGGATTTTGTCTTCCAAAAGATCCTTACATATTTTCAAAACTTATAAATAAAAAAAAAGGATATAAGTTATCTCATATATCTAGAGAAATTAATGATCACAGTATTGATCAAGCAATTAATAAATTAAGTACCTTAAAGCAAAAATATTTCAATAAAACGAATAAGTTAAAAATGTTAATTCTTGGTGTTGCTTTTAAAGGATTGCCTGAAACAATTGATTTAAGAAATTCTCCATCAATTAGTATTTATGAAAGCTTAAAAAAGAAATATGATATAAATCTTTATGACATTAATGGTCAGATTTTAAGAAAATACTTCAATTTTAAAAAACTGATCATGAGACCAAATTTAAACTCATATGATTTGGTTTTAATTATTAATAAACATCCACATTACAGTGATTTATTTTTTAAAAATGTGAAAAAAAATATGTCAAAAAAAAATAAAATATTATTTGATCCGTGGAATATTGCAGACAAAAAAGTTTGCAAAAGTGTAAATTGGCTTCATGTCACTATTTAATATATGAAAACAATATCCATGCTTGTATGTGATAACGGATTAGGCCACATTTCAAGATCCATATTTGTTGCAAATTATTTAGCCAGGAAATTTAATATTCATTTCTTTTCTTCTGCAAAAAAAATTGAAAAGTTTCACTTAAATAAAAAAATCAATATAAAAAATCTTTCTATTGGAGATCCTAAAAATGATAAAAAAAATTATTCTAAACTGAAAAAAATTAATTTTAAAAAATATGATATAAATTATTCAGATAATTTAATAGATAAAAATATCATTAATAAAAATTTTTTGTTATATTCTAACTTCTTTTGGCATCAAATCTTAAACTTAAAAAGTAGAAAATATAAATTAATTGAAAATAATTTAAGAAAAAATAATACTCCGATATTTGGTAATTATATTTTTCAAAATATTAAGTGTAAGTTAAATTGTATTAAAATAGGTTTTTTAGGGAAATTTGAGGGTAAATTTAAATATAACAATAATATTTTAATTTCGTTAGGAACTGCAGAAATTGAAAAATTTAAAAAAAAAAAAATAATTGAAAGAATTAAAAATATTTTAAGAAATCCGAATTTAAAGCAATATAACTTCTACATAGATAAACATTACATAAGATATTTAGACCAAAGGAAATATAACTATAAAATATTTAGTTATAAACCCGAAATGTTTAAAAAAATTTCGTTAGCAATCATAAAGCCTGGATTTGGCATTTTAAATGATTTATTTAGACACGGCATTCCAATTGTGAATATTAGTTTTAAATTTAATAAAGAATTTACATTTAACACCAAAGAATTAAAAAAAAAGAAATTGATATTATTTGAAACAAACTTAAAAAATTTTCCCTTAAAATTAAAAAGCAAAATTTCAAAAAAAAAATTATTTAAAATTTATAAAAGATATAAAAGTTTAAAGTGGAATGGAGAACAAGAAATATTTGAGTTATTAGTAAAAAAATTTAAATAGCTTGAAAAAGAATTTTGATATAGTAGTTTGATTTCAAATACTAAAATAAAAGTACAAGTTTTAAAAAATGTCAAATCGAGTTTATTTTTTTCTAGAAGTTAAAAAAAGGGAATTATTATCAAGGGTTTTTGCCTCAATTTACTTGTTAAATAATAACTATGAGGTAGTGATAGGTAAAAAATATTCTTTTCAAAGCTATCTCAAGTTTCTTCAAAATGGAATTTATTTGTTTAAAGGATTTGGTTCAAAAAACTTATTCTTAGCCAAAAAAGCAAAAGATGACGGAAACATTGTTATTGGTATGGACGAGGAAGGTCTTCAGAATGGTCATCATCAAGAAATAAAAAACTATGAAAGGATTAATGAGGATTGTATGCAAATAGCAGATTTATTCTTCTGCTGGGGGGAATATCATAAAGAGGAAATACTTAAAGTATTTCCTCACTATTCTAACAAAGTTCGAACCACTGGAAACTTAAGATTAGATGTTGCAAAAGAAAGTTTTAATAGACACTTACAACATGAGACATCTGAAATTAAAAAAAAATATGGAGAATTTATTTTACTTACGACTAAATTTTCTTCGTCAAATAGCTCAGGGTATACAGAATTTCCAGAAAAACATAAGAAAAGACCTTACGACGAGTATATTTTTCAAAAAGAAACTATGAAAAAGACAATAGAATTTATAAAAAATTTTGATAAAGAAAATATTAAACTACTTCTAAGACCTCACCCAGTAGAAAAAATCAATTTTTGGGTAGATTTTTTGAAAAAAAATAATATTAAAAACATAACATTAGCAGACGAAAACTTTCAAACAAATTCCTATTTAAATGCTTGCAAATTTAATATATCTTCGAATTGTACTACATCTCTTGAGGCTGCAATGTTAAATAAGAAAACAGTAAATTTTTTACCTTTTAGAGATAACTCTATAGAATTTGAATTGTTTAATAAAATATCTTTACAATCTTATTCTGTAGATAATTTAATCCATGTTTGCAAAAATTTTGAAAAAAATAATGAAAGTTTAAATATGGATAACACAGAGAGAGATTATTATATTAAAAAATATGTGGGTAATTATAAGGAGAATTGTATAGAATTAATGATTAAAGAATTAGAAAAACTTAATCTTGATGCAAAAAAAAATTTTAAAGAAAAAGATAGCAAAAGAGATTTTTTCCATTTTTCTTATTTCAGATTTATAAGAAAAATTAAAAATTTTTTCTTTAAACTTAAAAACGATCCTATGCTTGTGGCTCAAGCTGAAAGGAAATTTCCAGGTGTTACAATTAAAGAACTTTATGATATGTTTAAAATGTTTGATTTTATAACTCAAAAAATGGGATTTACAGTTGATATTGAGGAAATTTATCCGGGATGTATTTTATTTAAGAAAAAAAGTTTAAACTAACTTGATCAAGAAATAAAAATCGATGAGTAAAATATTAAAAAAAATAAAACTGCCGAAAAAAAATTCATTTGAGGGAATGAAATTGTTTTTTAAAAAAAAAAATATTTTTATAAACGAAAATTGGAAATATGAACCAAGAAAGAAATATCAAAAATCAAATGAAACTTATGGTCCAGAAATTGAAGACCTGTATAGGGTGTATCAAATAATTTATTTAAACAAAAGGACAACTATTCTAGAATTTGGAACAGGATGGACAAGTTTGATAATTGCTAGGGCCCTGCACGACTTAAAAAAAAAATACCTTTATCAAGCTTCAAAGTTGAGAAGAAATAATCTCTATGAATTATTTGTTATTGATGACTTTAAAAAATATCTTGATATATCAAAAAAAAGGATTTCTAAGATTGACGAGTTAAAAAATTTGAAGATTCATTGGAAGTACTCTCCTGTAAACATGGAGTTGTACAATGGTCAAATTTCAATGACATATAAGTATTTACATTTATGTAATCCCGATTTTATTTATATTGATGGACCAGATCAATTTAAAGTGAAAGGAAAAATAAAAGGTTTTACTGCCAACCACGGAGACATGATGCCAATGGTCAATGATATACTTAAATTTGAGAATTACTTAAATCCAGGAACAATAATTCTCGTAGATGGTCGAGCTGCTAATACTTATTTTTTAAAAAACAATTTTAGAAGAAATTGGCTTTATCATTTTGACAAAAAAAACAATCAACATTTTTTTTATTTAGATGACCCACCTTTTGGTGAGATAAATAAAGAACTTTTAACCTTCTATAAAAAAAATTATTAGACTATCAATTAATTATATAAAAATTTTTTTCAGTGCATAAATCAAGCCAATTGAGCTATTAGTACTGGTCAGCTACATGCGTTACCGCACTTCCACACCCAGCCTATCAACGTGGTGGTCTACCACGGCTCTATGGGAAGAACTAGTTTTGAGGTGAGTTTCCCGCTTAGATGCTTTCAGCAGTTATCTCGTCCATACTTAGCTACCCGGCACTGCAGCTGGCGCTACAACCGGTCCACCAGTGGTATGTTCAACCCGGTCCTCTCGTACTAGGGTCAACTCCTCTCAATTCTTCTACACGCATAGCAGATAGGGACCGAACTGTCTCACGACGTTCTG
>CACFJR010000001.1:0-60000 GCA_902566755.1 uncultured Pelagibacteraceae bacterium | reverse complement strand
ATCTTTTCGAACATTCTTGATTGTTCATCTATTCGAACAATCGGATATAGATATTGATAATAATTAAAAATTTTTACAAATAAAATAGCTAGGTTTCTCATGGTGGAGGATAGCGGGATCGAACCGCTGACCTCCTGAATGCAAATCAGGCGCTCTCCCAGCTGAGCTAATCCCCCAGATATATTGGTGGGCCGAGATAGACTCGAACTATCGACCCCACCCTTATCAAGGGTGTGCTCTAACCAACTGAGCTACCGGCCCTCATTGTTTTTAAGAGAAACACAAAATTAAAAAGAGAAGTGCGGACGGTCAACATTACCTGTTAAATATTTAGAATAAAATTATTAAATTTTATTCATCCTTAGAAAGGAGGTAATCCAGCCGCAGGTTCCCCTACGGCTACCTTGTTACGACTTCACCCCAGTCGCTGACTATACCGTGGTCAAAGGTATTAAACTTTGCCTTAAGGTAGAACCAACTCCCATGGTGTGACGGGCGGTGTGTACAAGACCCGGGAACGTATTCACCGCGGCGCGCTGATCCGCGATTACTAGTAATTCCAGCTTCATGTACTCGAGTTGCAGAGTACAATCCGAACTGAGGCATTTTTTTAGGATTTGCTTAATGTCGCCATCTTGCTTCCTATTGTAAATGCCATTGTAGCACGTGTGTAGCCCAACACGTAAGGGCCATGAGGACTTGACGTCATCCCCACCTTCCTCCAGCTTATCACTGGCAGTTCTTTCAGAGTGCCCAACTAAATGATGGCAACTAAAAGTGAGGGTTGCGCTCGTTGCGGGACTTAACCCAACATCTCACGACACGAGCTGACGACAGCCATGCAGCACCTGTGTTTCGTCCGGCCGAACCGAAAACTTTAATCTCTTAAAGTCGCGACGAACATGTCAAGTGTTGGTAAGGTTCTGCGCGTATCTTCGAATTAAACCACATGCTCCACTACTTGTGCGGGTCCCCGTCAATTCATTTGAGTTTTAACCTTGCGGTCGTACTCCCCAGGCGGTGTGTTTATTGCTTTCGCTGCGACACAGAAAATAAATTTCCAACGTCTAACACACATCGTTTACGGCATGGACTACGAGGGTATCTAATCCTCTTCGCTACCCATGCTTTCGTTCCTCAGTGTCAGTAATGATCCAGAAAGCTGCCTTCGCAATTGGTATTCTTTCTAATATCTACGAATTTCACCTCTACACTAGAAATTCTGCTTTCCTCTATCATACTCTAGCTAAAAAGTTTTGATGGCAGTTCCAGAGTTAAGCTCTGGGATTTCACCACCAACTTTTTTAACCACCTACGAACTCTTTAAGCCCAGTAATTCCGAACTACGCTAGGTCCCTTCGTATTACCGCGGCTGCTGGCACGAAGTTAGCCGGACCTTCTTATTCGGGTACAGTCATTTTCTTCCCCGACGAAAGAGCTTTACAACCCAAAGGCCTTCTTCACTCACGCGGCATCGCTGCATCAGGGTTTCCCCCATTGTGCAAGATTCCCTACTGCTGCCTCCCGTAGGAGTTTGGGCCGTGTCTCAGTCCCAATGTGGCTGATCATCCTCTCAAATCAGCTATTGATCATTGTCTTGGTAGGCCATTACCCTACCAACAAACTAATCAAGTGCAGGCTCATCCATTGGCGCATAAAGCTTTCTCCGTAAAGACTTATGAGGTATTAGCACAAGTTTCCTCGTGTTATTCCTCACCAAAGGGAAGATACCTACATGTTACTCACCCGTCTGCCACTAAGTATTGCTACTTCGTTCGACTTGCATGTATTAGGCGTGCCGCCAGCGTACGTTCTGAGCCATGATCAAACTCTCAAGTTTAAAAACGGCGCACACTAGCTTCTATATAAATCTAAGAATAAATTTATATAATGTTGAAGTGTGTACGACAAATTTTGGTAACCTTAACCGTCCACACTTCTCTTCTTAAAATTTTACTTTTTAAATAGCTAATTAGGTGTATTCCTAATAATCAACAATTATTCATTGTTTGGAGAGACTGCTTATAGTACAAATCATTAGTAAATCAAGGTAATATCAAAGAAAAAAGTGCGGAAAAGACAATAAAAACGGGCATTTTTTGTGCTGGTTTTTTAAAACACAATAAATTATAGAAATCTCATGAGATTTATTCAACTTAAGGTTACATCGTTCATTCGAAAAAATACTGAGGTTTTTCTTCTTATAACTCTCCTGATAATTTCAACACTCATAATTCAAGTTTACAACTCTCAAAACAAAAAAGTTGATAATGAGTATCTGAAGATTTTAAGAAATACTTACTTTAAGAAAACAATAAATCATATTTTTTTTAATCTCACTCCTAGATATGAACAAATTGACTACTCGGTAAAAAGTGGACAAACACTTAAAGATATTCTTAAAGAATTTTCAGTGAAAGATGAAGAAATAAAAAAAATATTTGCAATTTTGAATAAGAGCGAGACAAACAAAATTAGGTCAAAGCAGACACTAAATATTATATTAGATAACACTGATAAGAATAATAAAAAAATACTTAGCCTGTTGATACCCGTTTCAAAAACAAGGAAAATTCAAATAACAAAAAATTTAGAAACAGATCAACTACAAAAAGAGGAAATTGTAACTAATCTCACAAAAAAACTTGTATTAAAGGAGGGTGTTATAAAATCAAGTCTTTATAAGTCAGCTACAAATCAAAACATAAGTCCTAATATTATAATAGAATTTGCAAGACTCTATGGTTTTCAAGTAGATTTTCAAAGAGATATTAGAAAAAATGATTCTTATCAAATTATATTTGAAACGTTTATAGACGAAAATAATGAAGTATTTAGCACTGGAGAAATAGTTTATGCAAACTTAGTTTTGAGAGGACAAACAAATCAACTATATTTTTATCCTGATAAAAAGTTTTTTGGACATTACGATGAAAATGGAAAGAGTATTAAAAAGGCATTAATGAAAACTCCAATAAATGGAGCTAGGCTATCGTCTCCGTTTGGAATGAGAAAACATCCTATTCTCGGTTTTAATAAAATGCATAGAGGTACCGATTTTGCTGCACCATTGGGAACACCTATTATGGCATCAGGTGATGGCATCATAATTAAAGCTGGATGGTGTGGTGGAGGTGGTAACTGTGTTAAAATAAAACATAACACTACTTATCAAACAATATATGCACACATGTCTAAATTTTCAAATCTAGCAGTGCCTGGATCTAGAGTTAAACAAGGTCAGATTATTGGTTATGTTGGATCAACAGGGATGTCTACAGGTCCACATTTGCATTACGAAGTAATTGAAAATGGAAGAAAAATAAATTCACAAACACTTAAGTTGCCTCCTGGAAAATCTCTTAAAGGTCCTGTTAGAGAAGATTTTGAAATTGTTAGAATAAAAACCGACGTACTTAAGTCAGATTTGATAATTAAAGTTAATTAATCTTTAGGAAGCATCCTTTTCTTTTTGCTCTAAAGAAACTCTTAAAAAGTGATCAGCATATTGAAAATAATTTTCAGATAAAATTTTGTCACCATTAGATAAAGCTTCTCTCGCAAGATCATTATATTTGGTAATTAATTTTTGTACATTTCCATTACTTCTGTTTATTTTTCTTCTGAAAGAACTATCATTATTTGAATAATTACCATTCAATCTGTCTAAATCCGAATTTCTTTTAAAAGATCTATCAGAGTGATTTCTACTTCTGTTTCTCTTTAAGTTATTTTTAAATTGTCTCATTTAATTTTTTTAATATATTTTGGTAGATACTATACATCTAAAATTATTTCCATAGTCTTTGATGGTTTTATTTACAAAAAAATTATTCTCTTTTAAATAATTTATCACTTTGTATTTCTGATCATATCCAATTTCAAGGATAAGTTTACCATTTTTTTTTAATAAACATTTTGATTTTGAAATAACTTTTCTGATTACTTCTAAACCATCTAATCCACCATCTAAAGCAATTTTAGGTTCATAATTAATTGTACCCAAATATTTTATTTTGTGTTTATTAATATATGGAGGATTACTTATAATTAAATCATATTTATCGTTGTAAAAATTGTCAACATCTCTTTTATAAAATTTAATTCTATTTAATAACTGATGTAAATTTGCATTAATTTTTGCTAATTTTAAAGCATTTTTAGACAGATCTATAGCATCGCATTTGCAATTTAATCTCTCATTTAAAATAGATATTGATAAACATCCAGAACCTACCCCAATATCAAGTATTCTTTTGGCCTGATCTTTTTTGATTATTATTAGTGCTTGCTCCACTAAATGTTCAGAGTCCGGGCGTGGAATAAGAACATTTTTATTTGTTATAAAATTATTTTTCCAAAAGTCTCTCTTTTTAGTTATATAGGCAATTGGTTCATTTTTTTTTCTTCTATTTATTAGATTAAAATATCTCTCTTTTTCTTCCTTTTTAATATTTTCCTCTAGATTCAAAAGAACTTCTTCTCTTGAAATGTTTAAGGTTTGTGACATTAAAATTTCACAATCAATTTTATATGAGGAAATTTTATTTGTTTTAAGAATTTCGTAACCATCCCTTAAACTATCAATTATTTTCATGATATTTTTTTCAATTCTTCCTCTTGAGCTTGTAGACTTAAGTTGTCAATCATTTCATCAAAAATTTCTCCTTCCATAAACTCCTCTAGTTTATGTAAAGTTAAATTAATTCTATGATCTGTGACTCTGCCTTGGGGAAAATTATATGTTCTAATTCTCTCAGATCTATCACCTGATCCAATTTTACTCTTTCGATCTTTTGCTCTTTCCTCATCTCTTTTGTTTCTTTCAAACTCATATATTCTTGACCTTAAAATTTTAAGACCCTTTTCTTTGTTTCTAATTTGAGATTTTTCATCTTGCTGACTAACAACAATTCCTGTTGGTATATGTGTAATTCTAACAGCTGAGTCCGTGGTATTTACACTTTGCCCACCAGGGCCACTGCTTCTAAAAACATCAATTCTCAAATCCTTTTCTTCAATTTTAATATCTACCTCTTCTGCCTCTGGCAATACTGCTACTGTAGCTGCTGAAGTATGAACTCTGCCTTGTGTTTCAGTATCTGGAACCCTTTGTACTCTATGAACTCCACTCTCGTATTTTAATGAGGAATAAATATTTCTTCCTTTTATTGAGGCAATTACCTCCTTCAATCCACCTGCATCACTTTTGGAAATACTAATTATTTCTAAAGACCATTTCTTTTTTTGGCTTACTTTTTCGTACATTTTAAAAAGATCTGAAGCAAATAGACTTGCCTCTAGTCCGCCTGTTCCTGCTCGTATTTCTATAATTGCATTTTTGGTATCTGCCTCATCTTTTGGTAACAAAAACAATTTAAGCTTATTTTCATTTTTGTCTTTTTTAAACTCAAGTTCGTTAAGTTCAATTTTGGCCAACTCTATCATTTCTTTGTCATTGTTATCATCACTGATAATTTTTTTAAGATCTTCCTTAGTTCTATCGAATACAAGATAATCTTTGGCATGATTTATTACTGCATTTAATTCTGAATATTCTTTAGATTTAGATGCGAATAGTTTTTTTTCAATTTCTCCAGATGATAACTCTTTTTCGAGAGTCTCATGTTTTCTTATTATCTCCCTTACCTTATCAACTGGTATCATTAGATTTTATTTTTGATGTCTCTTTCTTTTTTCTCAACTAAAGCAACAACTTTGGAAATAATTTCATCATTTTTCAATTTTTCTTTTTGAACACCGTTCAAATATAACATGTTGCTATCTTTTCCCCCACCAGTAATTCCAATATCAGTCGAAGCTGCCTCTCCTGGTCCATTAACTACACATCCGATAATAGATAAGGTAAGTGGTGTTTTTATGTGAGATAATTTTTCTTCTAGTTTTTTTACTACATCAATTACTTCAAAACCTTGACGGGCACAAGAGGGACATGAAATAACTTTTACGCCCCTATTTCTTAAGTTTAAGGATTTTAAAATTTCATTACCTATTTTCACCTCTTTAATAGGATCATCAGATAATGAAACCCGAATTGTATCACCAATTCCTTCCATCAAAAGAGAGCCTAACCCTATTGATGTTTTTACACTTCCTGGCACAAAACTTCCTGACTCTGTCACACCTAAATGCAAAGGATAATCTGTCTTTGTTGATAGAAGTCTATATGATGCTATCGATAAAAACACATCTGATGATTTGACACTGACTTTAAAATTAAAAAAATCTTCATCCTCTATAGTCTTAATATTCCTCATTGCACTTTCCACTAAAGCATCTGGGCAGGGTCCTTTATATTTTTCCAAAATATCTTTTTCTAAAGAACCAGCATTTACTCCAATCCTTAATGCGCAATCATAGTCTTTAGCTGCTGCTATCACTTGTTTAATTTTATCTTTTTGGCCAATGTTACCGGGATTAATCCTTAAACATTTTGCTCCGTTCTTAGCTGCCTCTATAGCTCTTTTGTAATGAAAATGAATATCTGCGATAATCGGAACTTTACTGTCTTTTACTATTTCCTTTAAAGAAATTGTCGACTTCTCGTCGGGACATGAAACTCTTACGAGCTCCGCACCCTCCTCAGCACAATTATTAATTTGTTTAATGGTTTCTTTAACATTGGTAGTTAAAGTATTTGTCATTGTCTGAACTGTGATTGGATTGTCTCCACCAATTTTAACGTTACCAACGTTTATCTCTTTTGTTTTCTTTCTTTTTATATTTCTAAATTCTTTATAACTCATCTATTTAAATTAAATTCTTTATGTAATAATTCAACTGATTTTTTTAAATTTTTACTTTGAATTAAAACGGATATTTTTATTTCAGAAGTAGAAATAACAAGAATATTTATTTTTTTATTTGCTAATGCCTGGAACATCCGATAAGTAACCCCTGGCGTCGTGATCATCCCAACCCCAACAATAGAAACTTTTGCTACATTTTTATCTACAATTAGCTTTTTAAATTTTATCTTTTTGTTTTTAGAAATAAGTTTTTTGGTTTTAAAAAGATCTTCAGACTTGATAGTAAACGTTAAATCTGTTTCTTTGCCATCTGAAGAAATATTTTGAACTACCATGTCAACATTTATAGAATTTTTATACAATGGTTCAAATATTGCTGCGGCTACGCCTGGTTTATCTTTTACACCAAGTAAACTTACTTTTGAATCGTTTTTTGTAAAAGATACACCCCTGATTATATTAATATCCTTAATCTTTTTTCTTCCAATTATTTGTGTTCCTGGTTTATTTACGAATGATGATTTCACATCAATTTTTACTTTATTTAATTTAGCGTCTTGTATTGAGGCTGGTTGCATCACTTTGGCGCCAAGTGAGGACATTTCTAACATCTCTTCGTATGATAATACTTTTATTTTTTTTGCTTTTTTTGTTAAATTTGGATCAGTAGTATAAACTCCATCAACATCAGTATAAATTATACATTTCTTAGCTTTAAAAAACTTAGCGAGCATGATTGCACTTGCATCACTGCCGCCTCTTTCCAAAGTGGTAATTCTGTTCTCTTTATTTAAGCCTTGAAAACCAGTTATAATTGGAGTGCCACCTTTTTTTAAATATTTTTTTATCTGATCTGTGCCAATTTTTAAAATTCTTGCAGAACTATAGTTACCTCTTGTAATTATCGGGATCTGCCATGACATCCAAGATCTTGACTCAAAACCAAGATCAAATAGCTTTCCAGCGATTAAAGCACTGGCCATTTGTTCACCTGTGGATAAAAGCACATCCCTCTCAGAGTTAGGAAAATTTTTTGAAATTTTATCAGCTTTTTTTAAAAGTTCATTAGTAACACCACTCATAGCGGATGTTACAACGATCACTTTATATTTTCTTTTAATGAACGAGATAATTATTTTAGTTATTTTTATAATTCTATTTAATGTACCAACCGATGTTCCGCCGAATTTTAAAACAATTATTTTCATTGATATTTTATATTTAAATTTTTATATTTAGATAAAATACATCTTAAATGTAAAGTCAACAAGCAATGAAAAAAGACACAATTAATAAAAAGGAAATTGACAAATTTTCAAAATTAGCTGACGAGTGGTGGGACCCTGAGGGTAAGTTTAAACCATTACATAATTTTAACCCAATCAGACTGAAATATATTAAAGATACGATTATTAAAAAATTTGGACATAAATCAGAAAAATTACCTTTAAAAGATATAAAAATATTAGATATTGGTTGTGGTGGAGGTCTTTTAAGTGAACCCCTTTCGAGATTAGGTGCAAAAGTAACAGGTATAGATGCCTCGGACAGAAACATCAAAATTGCTAAAAAGCATTTAGAAAAAAGTAAATTAAATATTGATTATTGTTGTTCATCTCCAGAGAAATTTGTTGTCAAAGAAAAATTTGATGTGGTGCTAAATATGGAGATAGTTGAACACGTAAATAATGTTGATTTTTTTTTATTAAAAAGTTCAGAGCTTTTGAATAAAAATGGTTTAATGTTTATTGCAACTTTAAATAAAACATTAAAGTCATATGTCTATGCAATAATTGGTGCTGAGTATATCTTAAAGTGGTTACCAATAGGTACCCATGATTGGAACAAATTTCTAAAACCTGATGATTTAATCAATATTTGTGAAAAAAATTCATTAGCTTTTAATAACTTAATTGGTGTAAAGTTTAATCTTCTTAAAAATGAATGGATTGTGTCTGAAGATAGTTCTGTAAATTATCTTGCGCAATTTTCGAAAACTTAATTTTCTTTATCCTCTATCCAAGGAAACTCCTCAGTTTTTATACCCTCTTGTTTAAGATCTTCGATTTCTTTTTGTGAAGCTTTTCCATAAATTGCCTTTTTTTTCTTTTTCGGGTCATAATGTATTAGCCTTGCCTCATGAGCAAAGTTATCTCCAACGTATTTAAAGTTATTTTTTATAAACTTTTTAAATTCTCGTAGCTTTGACTTAATCTCCTTAATTTTATTAGTATCTTTTCTTTTAATATCTGAGCTATTTAATATATTTGGTGCCATCAGAGTTTTTTCTACTTTACGAGAATCACAAATATGGCAATTTAAATATTTTCTCTTTTTTAATTTTTCGTATTCCTTAGAATTAGAAAACCAACTATCAAAAATAGTATTACAATCTTTACAAATGAGTTTGTATTTGATCATGCGATATAAGTAATAATACTTTTCTTTTTTTCAAGATTTAACTTCTATAATCTGAATTAATAGATATATACTTTTGAGTAAAGTCCATCGTATAGCAAGTAAAACTTTTGTTACCGTTATTAATTTCAATTGTAATTTCTAAATTAGTCTGCTTCATATAGTCTGCAACATCTTTTTCAATATAATTTTTATAAAGCTGTCCTTTGTCCAGAATTTTATAATCTCCTATAAATAAATTTACTCGATCTATTTCAAATTCCACATCCGCTTTTCCAGCTGCCATTAATATTCTTCCCCAATTAGGATCTTCACCCGTAATTGCTGTCTTTACTAATGGTGAGTTAGCTATAGAAAACGATATTTTTTTTGCATCACTTTCACTAGAACATTTTAAGGAATTAATTTTTACAAACTTTGAGGCACCTTCGCCATCACTTACTACTCTTTTTGCTAAGTTTAGCAAAACATTATTTAAAGCTAAATCAAAATCTTTTAATTTAATATCATTTATATTATTAATAGACTTATTTTTTGCCTTTCCTGTTGAGAAAATTGTTACCATGTCATTTGTACTGGTATCGCCATCACAACTAATTGCATTAAAAGTGTTTTGTATATTTTTTTTTAAAATCTTTTTTAATATATTTGAAGAAAGGTCTGCATCAGTAAAAATATAAGCAAGGGTGGTTCCCATATTTGGAAAAATCATTCCAGATCCTTTAGCTAAACCATAAATTTTCACTTTTGTATTTCCAATATTACATTCTTCCATAGCAAGCTTTGGCTTAAGGTCAGTTGTCAAAATACCCATTGCAGCTTTGATCCATAAATATTTATTTTGAGTGTACTTAATTTTATCTACCAAACTTTTAATGGACGACTTAATTTTTTCTTTTGGAAAAACCTCTCCAATTGTACCAGTGCAACCAAACAAAACTTCATTAGATTTTACTTTTTTTGGATGTTCTTCATCTTCTTTTTGTTTCTTCGTTAAATTAATTGATATTTCTTCAGAAATTTCTTCGAGAGCTTCATATCCTTTTTTTCCTGTGAGAGCGTTAGCATTTCTTGTATTAACTAAAAGAGCACGAATTTTTTTTGCTTTTATTTTTTTATTCCATTTGATATTTTCAGATATCACCTGCGATTGGGTATATACTGATGCATGTTCAGCGCCATGTCTAAAGTAAAAAAGGACTAAATCATCTCTTTCGTTATCATATAAGCTAGCCGAAGTCGTAGATACTGAGACTCCATCAATATGGTCTAGGTCTTGGAAGTCAGCCATTTTTGACTTTTCCTTTTGAGATAACAAAAAATTGCTTAAATTAAGAGGCATTCTATTTAAAAAAGTTAATTTATAACTATATAATCAATTAATTATTAATTATATATCAAAAAAAAATGTTAAATCCATTAAGCTTTATTAGTAAAATATTTAAGAGTAGCAACGATATCGAGCTTGCTAAGTTAAGAAAAATTCTAGAAAAAATTAATTTGCTCGAAAATGATGTGGCTAAGATAAAAGATGGTGATTTTCCAAATAAAACTGATGAACTAAAAAATCAAATTAAAAGTGGAAAGAATCTTGACGAAGTTTTACCAGAAGCATTTGCGTATGTGAGAGAGGCTTCTCATAGATCAAGAAATGAAAGACACTTTGATGTTCAATTATTAGGGGGTATTGCTTTACATCAAGGCAAAATAGCAGAAATGAGAACTGGGGAAGGAAAAACAATTACAATTGCATTAGCAGCTTATTTAAATGCTCTTTCTGGAAATGGTGTTCATGTTGTTACAGTAAATGATTATTTGGCAAAGAGGGATTGTGAAAACATGTCAAAAATTTATAACTTTCTTGGCCTAAGTGCTGGTTACATCAACAACGATCAATCTGATAATGAGAGAAGAGAAAATTATATGAAGGATATTACTTACGCAACTAACAGTGAACTTGGTTTCGATTATTTAAAAGATAATATGAAATACTCATCCAATAAACTAGTTCAAAGAGAACATAAATTTGCTATTGTAGATGAAATCGACTCTTGTTTAATAGATGAAGCTAGAACACCATTGGTTATTTCTGGACAGTCAGATGAAACGAGTAATCAATATAAAGCTATCAATAAGCTTGTTACAAAATTAAAACCAGGTGACTATGAATTGGATGAAAAGGATAAAAATGTCACTTTAACTAATGAAGGAATAGATTCTGTTGAAAAATTGTTAAATAATATTGGAATACTTCAAAATAATAATTTTTACGATCCAGCTAATTTAAATCTTGTACATCACGTTAATCAGGCATTGAAAGCAAATCATCTTTTCTCAAAAGATAAAGACTATGTTGAAGTGGATGGAACGATAAAAATTGTTGATGAGCTTACTGGAAGAATTCTTGAAGGTAGAAGGTATGGTGATGGACTCCACCAGGCTTTAGAGGCTAAAGAAAATTTGAAAGTCCAAATGGAAAATCAGACACTAGCGTCAATTACTTATCAAAATTACTTCAAGCTATATAAAAAACTTGCAGGATGTACTGGTACTGCTGTAACGGAAAGCCAGGAGTTTTATGAAATTTATAATCTCAATGTTGTTGTTATTCCAACTAATAAAGAAATGATTAGAAAAGATTGGAATGATCAAATTTTTAGAACAGAAAAAGAAAAACAAGATGCAATTATTTCTAAGGTAAAAATGTTAAATTCAAAAGGGCAACCATTACTTATTTTTACTTCCAGTGTAGATAAATCAGAGGTCTATTCGAATTTATTTAGAAAAAATAAAATTACTCATACAGTTTTAAACGCTAAAAATCATGAAAAAGAGGCTGAGATTATTGCCAATGCAGGAAAATTAAATTCGGTAATAATTACAACAAGTATTTCGGGAAGAGGTGTAGATATAAAATTAGGTGGAAAAGACTCAGATAAATTAAAAGAGAATAAAGAAAAAATTAAATCTCTAGGTGGGCTTTTTGTTATTGGTACAGAAAGAATGGAGTCTAGAAGAGTTGATAACCAGGCTAGAGGAAGAGCTGGAAGACAAGGTGATGAAGGTAATTCAATTTTTTATGTAAGCTTGGAAGACGATTTAATGAGAATTTTTGGATCAGAGTCTATTAATAAGATATTAGAAAAATTAGGATTAAAAGACGGAGAAAGTATTGACCATCCTTGGATCAACAAAGCTTTAGAAAGAGCACAACAAAAAGTTGAGACTAGAAACTTTGATATAAGAAAAACTTTATTAAAGTTTGACGATGTACTTAATGACCAGAGACATGTAATATTTAGTCAAAGAAAAGAAGTTCTAGAAAAACAAAACATATTTGAAACTATTGACAACTTTTTAAAAGATGAAATTGACGATTTAATAAAACAAAAAGAAAAATCTCCAAAAATTTTTGAAAATAAAGCACATATAAATAAAATTAATACACTTTTTGGTCAAAATGTAGAAAACTTAAATGAGAAATTAAGAAGTCTAAGTGACAAAGAAATATCGAGCTCCATAAATTCAAATTTTAAGAAAAAGAGAGATGAAAGAAGCGCTTATTTAGGAGAGGAAAGCTCAAAAGAAATAGAAAAGAAAATCTTTTTGCAATTAATTGATTTAAATTGGAAAAATCATATTCAGTATTTAGAACAGTTGCGTCAAGTTATAGGTTTAAGGTCCTATGGTCAACGGGATCCCTTAGTTGAGTACAAAAAGGAGGCGTTCCATTCTTTTGAAACACTGCTCAATAAAATTAGGCAAGATGTAGTAATGATTTTGCTAAATTTAAAAATCGTAGAAAAAAAAAGATAAAATTCCAACAAGTTTCAGTATTATTTTAAGAGAAAAAGTAAAGCTGTTAAAATAAATATTGATCCTATAAAAAAATATTTGTATTTAAATAAAACTTTTTTAAATTTATTTATATTTGTAAAATTAATTGGCAATCTATTAGAAATAGAAACTCCCTCCGTTAAACCTCTATCCCTTCCGATTTCTAAAAATTTTTCTTTTTTAAGAGATATAATTTCAGCTTTAGAGAGATTGCTTAACATATCTAAATTTTTATCAATAGAAATCTTTACATTTTCTAAAATTAGGTTTTTATCTCTGTGAGCTCCTCCAGTTGGTTCTGGAATTATTTCATCAATAATTTTTAAATTTAAAAGATCTTTAGATGTAAGTTTCATTGCTTTTGCGGCTTCTAGAGTTTTTGTTGGATCTCTCCATAAAATAGATGCACATCCCTCTGGGGATATTACTGAATAAATTGCATTTTCTAACATTATAATTTTATTTGAGGAAGCTAAAGCTATTGCGCCACCAGATCCTCCCTCACCAATAATAATTGAAATTGTAGGCACGCCAATCGACATTGAGCATTCTATTGATCTTGCTATTGCTTCAGCTTGACCCCTCTCTTCTGCTCCAACTCCAGGATAAGCGCCGGGAGTATCTATAAATAAAATAATTGGTAAGTTAAATTTATCAGCTAACTTCATTAGTCTGATTGATTTTCGATATCCCTCTGGTTTCATCATTCCAAAATTTCTTTCAATTCTGGTGTCAAGATCCTCACCTTTTTCTTGTCCAATCACCATTACAGATTTATTTCGAAAAGTCGCCAATCCAGAAATCAAAGATTTGTCCTCCCCGAATAACCTATCACCATGAATTGGAAAGAAATCCTCAAAAAGATTATCAATAAAAAATTTTGATTTAGGGCGATCCTCATGACGAGCGACCATTGTTGTTTGCCATGGATCGAGGTTTGAATAAATTTCATTGAGTTTAAAACTTAAATCATTCTGAAGTTTTGCCAATTTTCCAGTTTCAACTTGTGTGATGCCATCTTTAGCAAATGGATCTTGAAGTCTTTCAATCTCGTTTTCCAGGGATTTTATATCTTTTTCAAAATTCAAATAATTTTTCATAATTAAATATCCACTAATATTTAAAAATGGCAATAAAATGATTACTTTTATTAGTGTGTAATTATTATATATGTTAATTTATTAATTTCTAAGATAATTTTTAACTATGAAAACTAAAAATTTAAAAGAATACACAAATGTTGGAAGTCTTTATGTATCAAAAGAGCTATTAAAGTTTGTAAACAACGAGGTCCTTAAGGGCACAAAAATAAAGCCAAAAAATTTTTGGAATGGATTTGAAAAATCTTTACATATTTTAAAACCAAAAAATGAAAAGTTAATTGATATAAGAGAAAGTATTCAAAAAAAAATTGATGATTGGCATATACAAAACAAAGATTATGAGTTCAATTTAGCAGCATATAAAAAATTTTTATATTCTATTAACTATCTAAAAAAAGAGGGAAAAAGCTTTAAAATCCAAACAGAAAATGTTGATGAAGAAATATCAAAAACGCCAGGTCCCCAATTAGTTGTTCCAATTTCAAATGCTAGATACGCTTTAAATGCAGCAAATGCGAGATGGGGAAGTTTATATGATGCTTTATATGGAACAGATGCAATCGGCTCTGAAAAACTTGATAACAGATACAATCCTGTCCGTGGAGGAAAAGTCATAGATTATTGTAGAGATTTCTTAGATGAAATTTTTCCATTAAAAAATGCTTCATGGAAAAAACTTAGTGAATTAAAAATTGTAAAACATAAATTAATTTTAAAAATTGGTAAAAAAACCATATCTTTGAAAGATAAAAAGCAGTTTAAAGGATATCGACAAGATAAAAAAGGTCTTAAAGGTGTTTTGCTTATTAATAATGGGCTTCATGTAGAATTAATTATTAATCCTTACGCTTTCCATGCAAACAACGATCCCATTGGGCTTAGCGATCTAGTAATAGAGTCGGCTGTCTCAACAATCATAGATCATGAAGACAGTGTTGCTGCAGTAGATGCAAGTGACAAAGTACTGGGCTATAGAAACTGGTTGGGTTTAATGAAAGGAAATTTACAGGTCAAATTTGAAAAACTAGGAAAAAAATATAAAAGAGTTTTAAATTCAGATAGAAATTACATTTCTCAAAACGGAAAAAAATTTAAATTACATGGAAGAGCTCTTTTATTAAACAGGAATGTCGGACACCTAATGAAAAACCCTTCAATTTTATTATCAGATAAATCAGAAGTTCCTGAAGGTATTATGGACGCCTTTATAATTTCTGCAGCGTGTTTGCATGATTTTATTAAAAAAGGGAACTCAAGAAAAAATTCAATTTATATTGTTAAACCAAAGATGCATGGACCAGATGAAGTCGCATTTGCCGATGAAATTTTTACTCACGTTGAAAATGTTTTAAAAATGAAAAAGAATACAATCAAAATTGGAATAATGGATGAAGAAAGACGAACAAGTGCTAATTTAAAAGAGTGCATTAGAAATGTAAAAAGAAGAGTTGTCTTTATTAATACTGGGTTTTTAGATCGAACTGGTGATGAGATACATACATCTATGGAGTCGGGTCCAGTGATAAAAAAAGGTGATATAAAAAATTCTGATTGGATAAAAGCATATGAGAACAATAATGTTGTTGTTGGATTAGAATGTGGTTTTTCTGGTAAAGCACAAATTGGAAAAGGAATGTGGGCTGCACCAGATAGAATGGCAGATATGTTAAGCGAAAAAATTGGACATCCTTCTTCTGGAGCGAATTGTGCCTGGACTCCTTCACCTACTGCAGCAACTTTACATGCAACTCATTATCACAAAGTGAATGTTTTCAAAGTTCATAAAAAACTATCTAATAAAAGAAAATTCGACTTAGACAATCTTTTGAAATTACCAATTATTCGAGGTCCAAACTGGTCAATGGATGAAATTAAAACTGAACTTGAAAATAATTGCCAAGGGATATTGGGATACGTTGTAAGATGGATAGATAGTGGTGTAGGTTGTTCAAAAGTTCCAGACATAAACAATATCGGTCTCATGGAGGATCGTGCAACTTTAAGAATTTCTTCTCAGCATATTGCTAACTGGTTACACCATAATATATGTACTCCTAATCAGGTATTAGAAACATTAAAAAAGATGGCAAAAATCGTAGATGATCAAAACAAAAATGATCCTGAATACAAAAACATGTCTGATAATTTTGATGAATCTATTGCTTTTAAAACTGCTTGTGACTTAGTTTTTAAAGGTAAGGACCAATCATCAGGTTATACAGAACCCTTATTGCACTTAAATAGATCTATAAAAAAAAATTTAAGTCCCTCTAGATAGTTGTCCTATTTTTGAAGGCAGAATTTAGGGTGCCGTCATCCAAACTTTCTATTTCACCACCCACAGGTAAACCTTGTGCCAGCTTAGTTATTTTAATATTTAGGTTTTTTAAACTGTCTTGAATGTAATATGCAGTTGTTTGACCTTCCACAGTTGCGCTTGTAGCTAAAATAACCTCTTTAATTTTATCTTTTTTTACCCTTTCCACTAAAGAGCTGACTAATAAATCCTCTTTATTTTGACCCGCTGAAGAAATTGTTCCCCCTAAAATGTGGAAGTAACCCTTATAAATATTTGAACTTTCAATACTCCATTGATCAGAAATATTTTCAACAACACATATTTTATCAAATTTATTATTAATAAAGTTACAATCACTGAAACTGCATTCTATAGAGTTGCTTTTCAAGGTCCCACAAATTTTACAACGAGATACGTTTTTATAAACCTCCGCCAATGTTTTCGCCATTGGCTTTATTAGCTCCTCACGATTATTAATTAATTTTAAAACTATTCTTTTTGCAGATTTTGGCCCAAGTCCTGGAAGTTTAGAAATTATTTTTATTAATTCCTCTATTTCAGTGAGATTATTCATGCTCAGAAAGGCCACTTAAAGCCTGGAATGCCAAAATTACCAGTAGCTTTTGTTATTTCTTCAGTAGTTTTAGTTTTTAAATTTTTTTTTGCTTCATTATGAGCAGCCACAATTAAATCTTCTAACATAGTCTTATCCTCAGAAAAGATTTTTTCAGAAATATCTATTTTTTCTATTTCACTATTACCGTTCAATATAACTTTGACTAAACCACCACCAGATGAACCTTCCGCTTTTATTTGTTTAATTTTTTCCTGACTATCCTTTATCTTTTCTTCTATTTCTTTTGCCTTATCTAAAATTTTATTGAAATCAGTCATCCTTATTATCTTTAACATCTATCAATTCAGCGTCAGGAAATGAGTTTTTAATATTATTGAATATATCTGTTCGTTCAAAATCTTTTAAATTATTTTTCTTTTCCCCTTCTGAAGTTTTTTTAATCGTTTCTTGTCCTTTATTTTGTGAAAGAGAAATTATCCATCTGGTATTAGTCCACTCATAAAGCTTGGATGATAATATTTTAACAAAATCTTTTTTAAGATTTTCATTAAAAGAAATTTCAATATAACCATTTTTAAAGTTTATTAAATTTACATTAGTTTCTAACTCATATTTTAATTCTAATTCTTTTTTTGAATTGCAAATATTAACTAGGTCATTGAATGATTTAATTTCTAAATTATTCATAGATTTATTTTCTTCTAAAATCTTTTTTTGTTTTTCTTGAGAAGAAGATTTTAGTTGGTTTATAGCTATTTTCTTTTTCTCAAAATTGTTGTCAATTTTATTGTTTTGATTTGGTGATAGATTATCAGTTTTAGTTTGATTACCTTTTAAATAAAGCAAGCGTATCAAAAACATCTCTACAGATAAGTTTGGGTCATTTACAATATTAACTTCATCCATTGTCTCTATAGTAAATTGCCAGAAAAGAAGTAGTGTATGAGCATCTAATTTCTCAGACATTTCTTTGATTTTTGTAAAATTATTTTCAGTTAAATCGGTAGAAAAACTTGCTCTTTCTAAATTTTTAAAATTTTTTAAATAATAGATGATCTCCAAAAAACCATTTAAAAAAATTTTTGGTTCTATTCCTTTTTGATAAATCTGTCTGTATAGATCTAGAGTTTTGTCTTCATCTCCATCAAATATTTTCTCTATTAGGTTTATAGTAAACTCTTTATCAAAATATCCAAATATTTCCCTTGCGCTTTCTAAGCTTATAGTCCCTTTTTGGCTTTCATCATTGGTTAGTGATATTCTATCTAGTAATGATAATGCATCTCTAACTGATCCCTCTGAAATTTTTGAGATTAGGTTTATAACATCTTGATTGATATCTATTTTCTCCATTCCGGCAACTTTTGATAAAAATTTACTTAATTCCTCAGACTTTATTCTTGATAAATCAAATCTTTGACATCTTGATAAGACTGTCACTGGGATTTTGTTAACCTCAGTTGTCGCAAAAATAAACTTTAAATATGCAGGTGGTTCCTCTAGAGTTTTTAGTAAGGCATTGAAAGCTTGCTTACTTAACATATGAACTTCATCAATTATAAAAATTTTAAATTTTGAAGATGTTGGTCCATATCTTGAAAATTCTATTAAGTCCCTAACATCATCAACACCAGTTTTGCTTGCCGCATCCATTTCTAGAACATCGATGTGTCTAGACTCTGATATTTCATCACAATTTTTACACTTATTTTTTAAACAATTATTTTTTTCAGAATTTCCACAATTTAAAGATTTCGCTAAAATTCTTGCAATTGTCGTTTTCCCAACACCCCTAATTCCTGTAAATAAAAAAGCATTGGGAATTTTATTTTGAGAAATGGACTTTTCAATTGTTTCTACAATGATGTTCTGACCTATTAAATCTTTAAAGACTTGCGGTCTGTATTTCAGTGCTAAAACTTTTGAATTACTAATCATTTTTTTTTAGGAGACCAATCAACCTGGAAAATACTCATTACCCTTGCTCTTTTTCAAGCCTGGGGGATTCGTGGTACCACCACCTGATTGGCCCCCAGTTATTATAACAGTTATATTTTCTAGTCTACAATAAAACTTTGTAAATTTTTAGATTTTTCTATATTCGCTTGCTTCGTAAACTCCTAGAATATCTAAACTAACAGTATGGAAACCCAGTTCTTCTAAAGATTTTTGGATTTTGGGATCTTCAATATGTCCATAAATATCGCATATAAATAAATATTGTTCAAAACTGTTTTGATCAGAGAAACTTTCTAATTTACTTAAATTAACATTGTTGGTGGCGAAGCCGCCTAAACATTTGTAGAGAGCGGCAGGTTTATTTTTTACTTTAAAAATACAACTTGTAATATAATTTTTTTTCTCAAATTCTGGATGGGATGCTTTGCTGCCCATAATTAAAAACCTCGTCACATTGCCTTTATTGTCCTCAATATTCTTTTTTACTATTTTCAGATTGTAAATTTCAGCAGCTAGCTCAGATGCTATTGCAGCTTCATTTTTAATTTTGTTATCACTAATATATTTTGCACTACCTGCAGTATCTGCTGCAATTATAGGCTCAAGCTTGTTTTCTATTATAATTTTTTGACATTGTGAAATAGCTTGGGTATGCGATCTCACTGAAGATATATTTTTCATACTTGAACTAGGCAATATCATTAAATTATGGGTGATTGGTTGAAAATGTTCTGCATAAATTTGAAGTTTATATTTGTTAATTAAATATTGTATATCTGCAACTCTTCCCGCTATTGAGTTTTCTACAGGAATAATAGTTCTATAACTCTCATTTTTTAAGCAAAGATTAAAGCATTCTTCAAAAGTATTTTGCGAAATAGGTTCATAATCGGGGTATATTTTTTTTGCCGCTAAGTGGGAATATGCTCCTGGTGAACCTTGGTATACAATTTTCATAAATTTAATCTTTTTTATATTCCATTATTTTTTTAATTTCCATAAAATCGTCCATTGTATCTAAGCCTATTGGAGAATTTTGTGTATACATAACATCAATCGGTATATCATTATCTAAAGCACGTAGCTGCTCCAATCTAAATTTTTTTTCATTTTCTGTCTGTTTTAAATTGATAAATTTCTTTAAAGTTGAGATTTCGTACTGATAAATTCCAATGTGGTGATAGGTAATTTTTTCGTCAAAATCTTCTGCATTTCTAAAAAAAGCCAAAGCTGGCGAATAATTATTTTTTCGAAAAGTCTCATTTACAGAGACTTTTACAATATTCTTATTACTAAATATTTTTTTGTCCCTAATATCTGTGCAAAGCGTACCAATTTTTGAATTTAGTTTTCTAACGTTTTTATTAAGATTAATTATATCCTTTGTTGATATCTGGGGTTCGTCTCCCTGTAAATTAATGACGTATTTGATATTTTCTAAGTCTTTAATTTTTTCTACTGCCTCAAAAATTCTGTCAGTACCTGTTTGATGATTTTTACTAGTCATTATCGAATTACCACCATTTTTTTCAATTTCAGTCTGAATTTCAGCATCCTCTGTTGCAACATAAACTTTGCCCAAATTTGTCGCCTTAGCTTTGTTGTATACGTGCTGAATAATGCTTATTCCATTTATTTTAAGTAAAGGTTTTCCAGGAAGTCTTGATGCGCTCATTCTAGACGGTATCAAAATAATTGTGTTATTCATTTTAAAGTTTAATGCGTCTTACAGACGCAAATAATTTTTTAATTAGTTTATTTTAATATTAACATGTTATATGAGTTCTTAAGAAAAAATAATGGATTCTTTTGAAATAAATAAAATAGTTGCAGCTGTATTGTTGGTCGCGCTCTTGGTTATTGGTATTGGAAAAATCTCAAACTTATTATTTAATGTAGAAAAGCCAGAGGTTTCTGGTTATAAAGTTGAGGTATCTGAAGAAGTTTCAAAAAAATCTGTGGCTCAAAAAGAGGAAAAGGTCGAAGTTGATATTTCGGCTTTAATGGCCCAAGCCGATCTAGCGCATGGCGAAAAAATCTTTAAAAAATGTTCAGCATGTCACTCGATACAAGCAGGTGGGGGAAACAAAATTGGACCAGCTTTATACAATGTTGTGGGAAGAAAAGTTGCTGCAGTAGAGGATTACAAATATTCAAAAGCACTTGTTGCTTATACAAAAAATTGGACTTTTGAAGAGTTGAATGGTTATTTAATCAAACCTCAAGCTTGGATAAAAGGTACGAAAATGGCATTCGCTGGTTTAAGAAAAGAGAAAGATAGAGCATCTGTTATTTTATATTTAAACAAAAATTCGGATAGTCCTTTACCATTACCTTAATTTTCCAAAACAGTATAATAAAATACTTTTTTGAACATGAACTCTATTAAGAGCTTGTTGCCAGACAAATGAATTTTTACTCAAAAAAACGTCTTCCGAAACTTCATTTCCTCTAGGCAGACAATGTAAAAATATATAATCCTTTTTTGCCAATCTAACTAACCTTTTATCTATCTTAAAATTTTTAAACGCATAGATCTTTTTTTTCTTATTCACTTTATCGTTAAGTGAAATTACCTTATCTGAAAATATTACATCAGCACCAGAAACTGCTTTTTTTGGATCATTATAAATATAAATTTTCTTATTATTTTTTTTAACCCAGTTTTTAACTTCTTTTCCAGGTTCAAATTTTTTTGGGCAGCCAATGCTTAGCTTAAACGAAAATTTTACAGAGGCAGCTATTAAACTATTTAAAACATTATTTGAGTCACCAATCCAACAAATATTCAATTTTGAAATAGGTTTTTTTTTAATCTCTTCAACTGTAAAAATATCAGACAATACTTGTGTAGGATGAGATAAAGGGCTCAAACCGTTTATTATAGGTATTGATAAATATTTTTTAAAGTCCTCCATTTTTTTTTCGCTATCAGTTCTCAGCATAAAACCATCTCCATAAGTAGAGAGAACTTTGGCCGTATCGGTAATACTTTCTCCTCCTTGGCCTAAATGCAGTTCATTAGATCTTAATGTTAAAGTTCCTCCTCCCAACTGTTTAATTGCCAAATAAAAACTTATTCTTGTTCTTGAACTTGGTTTTTCAAACATTTGTATCAATATTTTTCCTTTAAGTGGAGATCCTTTGTCAACTTCAAGAGTGCTAAGTTTTTTTCTTAATCTTTTTCTGTTTTTAGCATCAACAATAATCTTTCTAAGATCTTTTGAAGATATATCTTTTAAATTTATAAAATGTTTCATTGAATTAAAATTCTGAGCAGACTTTATTAATAACTTTTAATGCAATATCGATTTCACTCTTCTTAACATTCAAAGGTGGTAAAATACGAATAACATTTTCAGCTGCTTTAATAGTCAATAGTTTATTTTCCATTAGTTTTTTTATGAATAAAGTCTGATCTTTATGTAATTGAATACCTATTAACAAACCTTTTCCTCTAATTTGTTTAATTATATTCGGATATTTCTCTTTTATATCATTTAAATTTTTTAAAAAATATTTTGATAAATTTTTGACATTATTCAAAAATTTTTTATTTGAAATTATATCCATTACTTCATTTCCAACAGACATAGCTAAGGGGTTGCCTCCGAATGTAGATCCGTGGGTTCCAGGCACCATTGCCTTACTGACCTTCTTATTCATCAATACTGCCCCAATAGGAAATCCTCCCCCAATTCCTTTTGCAATAGGCACAATATCTGGTTTTACTTTTGAACTTTCAAAAGCAAAAAAATCTCCTGATCTTCCAATGCCACATTGAACTTCATCAAGTATTAGCAATATTTTTTTCTTGTTACATAACTTTCTCAAGGCTCTTAAACACCAATCAGGTATTACTTTTATTCCACCTTCACCCATAATTGTCTCAACCATAATAGCTGCAGTATTTTTTTTAATTCTTTTTTTTAGAGAATTATGATCCCCAAAAGTAAAATGATCGAAACCACCTACTTTGGGGCCGAAACCTTCAGTCATTTTTTTTGATCCACTAGCAAAAATTGCAGCTATAGTCCGACCATGAAATGAATTTTTTACACAAAGTATTTTATTTTTTTTTGGTTTTCCTATTGAGTAAAAGTATCTTCTTGCTACTTTAATAGCAACCTCTGTTGCCTCAGTCCCAGAATTTTGAAATATCACCGAGTCTGCAAAAGTTTTTTTGGCCAATTTTTTTGCTAACATCTCTCCCTCTGGAATTGTGAAAGCATTTGAAACATGCCAAACTTTTTTAGCTTGTTTATATAGTGCTTTTACTAATCTTGGATTCGCGTGGCCTAAACTATTAACTGCAATCCCCGAGCAAAAATCTAAATATTTCTTCCCGTTTGTGGCAACTAAATAGCTTCCAATACCCTTTTTAAAAGAAATTTTTTTTCTATTATAATTGTTTGCTAAAAATGTCATTTAATTTCTAATTTTGTATCCTTTTTTATAAAGGAGGAATGATATGAACCATATAATCAAACTAAATAAAAATAAATATATAAGACCATATTTAATTGAACCATCGCTGCCTCCGATAAAAGAAAATCTCAATCCGTCAATCATATGAAAGAAGGGATTTAAAAAACTTATTTTTTGGAAGATCTCAGGCAGTCTATTTATTGAGTAAAAGGTACCCGATAAAAAGGACATTGGAACAATTATGAAGTTGGTTATAGTAGCCATATTTTCCCATTTATCAGACCACATACCAGCTATAAATCCCATTGCTCCCATAGAAAAAGAAGACAGAAGTAAGAAAACTGTAAAGCACAGAACGTTATCAATCCGGATATCTAAAAAAACACTAAATACTAGAATTGAAAGAATACTTATTATAACAGACCTTGTAATTGATGCAAAGATTACAGCGAAGGTTACCTCAAGCGCTGAAAGTGGACTTCCTACCAAATCCACAATATTTCCCATCATTTTTCCTGATAGTATTGAGGATGATGAGTGTGCAAAAGATTGTTGAATTATTTGCATACTAATTAATCCAGGCGCTAAAAATTCTATAAAAGGAACTCCAAGTACTATTCCTCTATTTTCACCTATCGCAAGGGAAATGACCATTAAAAACAAAATTGCAGTAACTACAGGTCCTAAAATTGTTTGACCAGATACAATTAGAAAACGAAGTGTCTCTTTTTTATATAAAGAATAAAATCCTATCCAATTAATAAAACTAAATCGTCGTACTCCAATTTTGTATTTTTTATTAAGTTCAACCATTAGTATTTATAATTTTCTTTTTAGAAAATTGTTAAGAAATTAAAGAAAATGCTTGTTTTAATTAGCATATTATGAATTACTATATATAGTATTTATTATTAAATATTAACTAAATATTGTAATGAGTTGGACACCTGAAAAAGTAGAAAAACTTAAGGAACTATGGGGTAAAGGAAGCACAGCAAGCGAAATTGCTCAAATACTTGGGGGTGTAACTAGGAATGCAGTTATTGGTAAAGCCCATAGATTAAATTTATCTGGAAAAATACAAACAAAAAAAAGTTCATCTTTAGCAACTAGTAATAATGAAAGTGAAAATAAAGTTTCTCGCAAAAATTTAAGAAGAGGAAGGTTCAAATCCTTAATAATAGACAAAGATTTTGAACCTGAAAATCCTAAGCAACTTGAGGAGCTTGATGAAAATTCATGCAAATGGCCAATTGGACATCCCAATGAGGATAATTTTTATTTTTGTGGCAGAACTTCATTAAAAGATTTTTCATATTGTAAACTTCACTTATTATATGCTTTCCAGCCAAAAAATAGAAAAGAAGATGTTTTGGATAAAGATAAGGATAAAGATAATGAAGTGCCAAAATTTATTAGAAGAAAGATAAAGTCAGCTTAAATTATTCGCCTAGTATCTTCTTTTTAGCTGCAATAAACTCCTCATCACTCAGAATTTTTTTTTCGTGTAATTCTTTAAGTTCGTTAAGTTTTTGTATTAGGTCTTCTTGATCATCTAAACCGGTCTTATCAGAATTCTCTAAATCTTTATTAGCTTTTTTCGCTTCCATGCCAGTATTAATAGCTCTAAAAGCAAGATATAAAACAAAGCAAAAAATTAAACCAATTATAGTATAAACAATAGATATTATCATAAAGTTAATTTACCCTTTTTTTTGAATATTCTCCTTCATTTTTCCACATATAAGAATATTTATTTACTTCCTCTTCAAATCTTGATGAACAATTAAATTCAAAGTCATTATTGCTTTTGTATTTGCCAGATAAAACATTATCATATTTTAATAATCTAAGCTGATCATTTGTGATGAGTGGTTTAGGCAATAGCTGAAAGATATGTGCAGTCATTCTTGCAAGTGAAATTGGCATTGGTAGTAATAGCCTTTTTTTTTCTATTAAAGAAAGAAGTTTTTCTAAAATTTCCTTAAAAGACATTTCCTCTGGTCCAACGAATTCAATTATATTTTCTTTAATATCATCAGTTATAATTTTAGTAATAGAATTTGTTAAATCTGAACAAAAAATAGGTCTAAACTTTGTTTTACCATAATAATAAATTGGAAAAATAGGCAATAATCCTAGCAAAGTCATTAATTGGGTAGTAAAATTATCATCGACCGAATATACTATTGAGGGTCTTGCGATTACGGCCTTATCAAAATTATTTAAAATTTCTTTTTCACCTTTTAATTTACTTTGAGCATAAATTGAGTCTTTGGCATTTTCAATGCCAAGAGCTGATAAGTGCACAAATTTTTCTAGTTTATATGTCGATGCATACCTTGAAATCATTTTTGGAAATTCGACATGTATATTATTAAAATTATTTTTACCTTTTTCAAATAATATACCAATTAAGTTCACACATAAATCAGCATTGTAAAACAGTTGTTCAACCATTTCATGATCAAAAATACTCCCCTCGACTATTTCAAGATATCCGGGGTTGGCTTGGGTCTTAAGTATATAGCCTTTTTGATGAATATTTCTTGTTAATGCTGTTACTTTGATATTATTTTTGGTTAAACTCCTAATCAAATTTCTCCCGATTTGACCTGAAGCGCCAAAAATTAGACAATTTTTTGGTTTCATATATAAATAATTGCAAGTTTATGGATATAAAAGTTCACAAAATAGATTTACCAGAAGATCTTGATATTGGCAATAGGGTCGCTGTTGACTGCGAGTTTATGGGATTAAATTTCCAAAGAGACAAGTTATGCTTAGTCCAAATTTCATCAGGAAATTCAGATGCACATATAGTTCAACTTGATAGAGACGAATATAAAGCTCCTGTTTTAAAAAAAATATTATCAGATAAATCAATTAAAAAGATTTTCCATTATTCAAGGAGCGATATTACTTTTATTAAAAAATATCTCTTAGTTGATGTAAATAATATTGAGGATACAAAACTTCAATCAAAACTTGCCAGGTCTTACACCGATAAACATGGTTTGAAAGATTTAATTAAAGAATTTGTTGGTGTTGACATAAGTAAACAATATCAAAGTTCTGATTTTGGAGGTGAGCTTTCTCAAGCCCAAATTAAATATTGTGCGAACGATGTTTTATATTTACATAAAATAAATGATGCGCTCACAAAAATACTTAAAAGAGAAAAAAGGTATCATCTTTATGAGGATTGCCTTAAATTTATTAACACTAGAGTTAACTTAGATTTAGCATCATTTTCAGATGATATTTGGTCACATTAATGAAAAAAGATATTTATAAAAAAATAGCAAAAGAAGTTATAAATACTGAAATAATCTCCTTAAATAAATTGAAGAATTCATTGGATGCAAATTTTAAAAAAGCTGTAGAAGAAATTTTAAATTGCAAAAAAGGAAAAATTATTTTGTCGGGAGTTGGTAAATCGGGGATAATAGCAAAAAAAATTGCCTCTACTTTATCGTCTGTTGGTACTCCATCCTTTTTTGTAGATGCAAGTTCTTGTTCACATGGTGATCTTGGACAGATAAGCTCAGATGATATTTTAATATTGATTAGTAACAGTGGAGAGTCAATCGAATTAAAAAATATTATACAGTATGCTAATAGAAATAAAAATATAACGTTAATTGGAATTGTTTCAAAGAAAAATTCACTTTTATATAAAGCGTCTGATATTAGTATTTTAACCCCTGAGGTAAAAGAGGCTGGGCCAGGGGGGATAGTTCCTACCTCCTCGACTATAGTTCAATTGGCGATAGGCGATGCAATCGCGATAGCTACTATGAAACAAAAAAAATTTGGACAAAATGAATTTAAAAAGTTCCACCCATCAGGTAGTCTAGGTTCAAAATTGAAATCAGTCGAAGACTTGATGCTTACTGGAAAAAAAATACCATTTATTAGCGAAAACTCTAATATGAGCAACGCATTAAAATATATTTCACAAAAAAAGCTAGGACACCTTGTAGCTAGAGATAAAAAAAAAAGAACTACTGGAATTATAACAGATGGGCAAATAAGACGCAAAAGTGAAAAAAAGGGAAGTATTCAAAAATTAAAAGTAAAAGATGTTATGACAAAAAATCCGATTTCAATAAACTCAGATATTTTAGCAGCCAAGGCATTATCATTAATGAATTCAAAAAGGGTTACTTTTTTATGCGTTCATAAAAAAAACAAAAAAAATAAAACAATTGGAGTAATTCATATTCATAATATTTTAGAGAACAATATTCAATAAATGGCAAAGAAAATATATATACAATTATTTTTATTATTAATTTTGGTGACCATATCTTTATTTTTATTTTTTAAATATTTTAAACAATCAAACTTAAAAAATGATCTTAAGATTAATGTAGAACAAACTACAAATACTAGCGATAGTTTAATAGAGGATCTTAAATACTTATCAACTGACAAAGATGGAAATGAATATAAAATTGAAGCAAAAAAAGGAAATATTGATCAAGCGAACCCAGATGTCATTTATTTAGAAAATGTAAATGCTGTCATTTCATTACAAGGCACTGACTACATATCAATTGAATCAAATTTTGCAAAATATAACACAAAAAATTTCGATACTTTATTTAATGACTCTGTTTCTGTGGATTATGGTGAACATATTTTAAAAAGTGAGTTTTTGGATTTATCTTTTGAAAATAATTTGGTTTCTTTATATGATAATGTGCGCTATCAAAGTGCATTTTCATCTTTAAGTGCTGATAAAGCAGAAATTGATATATTAAATAAAAAAACAAAAATTTTTATGAAAAATTCAAACAGTAAAGTTCAAATAAGTAGTACCTCAAAAAATGGCAATAATTAAAAAATTTAGGATAAAAAGTTTTAAACAAAAAAAACCAATTTTAAAATTAGAGAATGTTTCATTGTCTTTTGGAAACAGACAAATTTTAGAAAATATAAATTTCGAAATTAATAGAGGAGAAATTTTTGGGATGCTTGGACCTAATGGAGTTGGAAAATCTACAATTTTTAATTTAGTGACAGGCCTGATTTCGCCTGAAAAAGGATCAATTTTTATTGGGGGAGAAAAAGTTAACAATTTTCCAATATTTCATCGTACTACAAAGTTTAAAATTGGCTATGTTCCTCAATACGGTGGTTACTTTTACGATTTAACTTTATTTGAAAATCTTAAAGCAGTCGGCGAAATTCTTATTTCTAATCAAAGAGATAGAGTCGAAAAAATAAATTTTTTAACGTCTAAATTTGATCTTGAGTCTATTAGAGATATCAAAGCAAAGTTTTTATCAGGTGGGCAAAAAAAAAAATTAGTAATTGCTATGGCACTTCTTGGAAATCCAGAATTGCTTTTATTAGATGAGTGTTTTGCAGCTTTAGATGTAATGACAATTAAAATGTTACAACAAATTATAGTAAACCTTCAATCTGAAAATAGAATAACAATATGTATATGCGATCATCAGGCAAGAGATCTTCTGACTTGTGTAGATGTTGCAATTGTTTTGTCAAATGGTAAGGTCATTGCTAAAGGAACCCCCTCAGAATTAGTAAAAAATCCAAATGCTCAATCAGCTTATTTTGGTGATTCTTTTAAATTTAATTAACCACAATGACAAAAAGATTATTAATAAATTCAAAATATGATTTTTTTAAAAAAACCATTTCAGTTGATGGCGATAAAAGTATTTCGATAAGAACACTATTACTTGGGTCTCAAGCTTGTGGTAAAACTTTTATCAAAAATATCCTATTATCTGAAGATATAATAAACTCTATTAATTGCTTAAAAAAATTAGGTGTTAAAATTTTTTTAAAAAAAAAAAATTGTTATATTTATGGAAAAGGATTGAATGGTTTCGAATATAAAAAGAATATTGTTTTGAATGCTGGAAATTCGGGGACTTTTGCAAGATTGATTTTAGGACTTTTAGTAAAATCACCTTACTATATAAAATTAATTGGTGATAAAAGTTTATCTAAAAGAGATTTTGAAAGAGTAATATCACCATTACAAAAATTGGGTGCAAATTTTAAAGTCAATAACAAAAAAACTTTGCCTCTAAAAATTATTGGATCTTCATTTGTAAATCCAATTCATTATTTTGAAAATAGAGGATCCGCGCAATGTAAGAGCACAGTGATGTTAGCAGCTTTAAATTCTCCAGGCGAAACTGTAATAAAAGCAAAAAAATCTAGAGATCATACGGAAAATATTTTTAAATATTTAGGTATACCAATAATTGTAAAAAGAAATAAGCACAATGATGAAATTAAAATTAGGGGCCAAAAATTATTCAAATCTTTTAAATATAAAATTCCATCTGACCCAAGCTCATGTGCTTTTTTTGTTGTACTCACACTTTTATCGAAAAACTGTGAGTTAAAAATTAAGAATGTGAATGTAAACAAATCTCGAATTGGTTACATAGAAATTTTGAATAAAATGGGAGCAAAGATTAAAATTAAAAATAAAAAAAAAAGGTTTGGAGAGAAACAAGCTGACATATTTGTTAAAAGTCAATCCAATTTAAAAAAGATAAATTGTCCACCAAATCTAAATAGTAATCTTATCGATGAATTTTTAATTATATTTTTAGTTGCTGCGAAAGCTAATGGGGTTTCAAGTTTTTCTAATTTAGGTGAACTAAACAAAAAAGAGAGTCCAAGGTTGAGATTAGGGTCAAAATTATTAAATCAATTAGGCATAAAAACAAAATTAACAAAAGACTCAATTAAGATTTTTGGAAATCCATCTATTAAACTAAGAAAGAATATAGATATCAAAAATTATTATAAAGACCATAGAATATTTATGACCTCTGTAATTGCGGCTCTGGTATTCGGCGGTAAGTGGAAAATAAGTGACATAGATTCATATAAAAGCTCATTTCCTTCTTTTTTAAAAATTATAAAAGAATTGGGTTATAAATTTAAACTCGTTTAACTATCTATACATTTGATCATTAAAAAAGCCTTTAATAATCATGATTGATTCAATTAATTGTAGCTTGATTAATTCAAATTTTTTATCTAAAACATCGAGATTTTAAAAATTATGGAAATATTTAAAAGCGATAACACCGAAGCTTCTAAAGAATTTAAGAAACTATTAGATACCCAATTCTCAAAAACACAAAGTTTAGTTGAAGGCAAGATAATTGAGGGAGTTGTAACAAAAGTAACAGAAAAATTTGTCTTTTTAGACTGTGGCCTTAAATCAGAACCAATAATAGATATTAATGAATTAAAAACAATTGGTCTTGAAAAAAAAATTACTATTGGCGGAAAAATTCCTGTTTTATTAGAAAGACTTGAAGATAGAAACGGAGAGATTGTTGTTTCAGCAAGCAAAGCTCAAAAAATAAAAGGTTGGGATATTTTAGTTGATGCATTTGAAAAGAATGAGCCAATAATTGGTAAAATTACAAGTAAGTGCAAAGGTGGAGTAATAGTTGAGCACTTAGACACTGGATCTTTGATGTTTTGTCCTGGTTCACAAATTTCTGATACACCTTTGAAAGACATCTCTCATTTAATGAATGAACCTCAAAAATTTGCTTTGATTAAAATGGATAAAGTGAGAGGAAATGCATGTGTATCAAGACGTCAAATAATATCGTCAAACAAAAAAGAGGATAAAGCAAAAATTATTGAAAAGTACAAAGTTGGGGACATTATTAAGAACGCGATCGTAAAAGGATATAGTTCTTTTGGATGTTTTTTTAATGTAAACAACGAAATCGATTGTCTCGTACATTTACAAGAAATCAGTTATTCGAGAGTAAATCATCCTGAAGAAATTTTCACAATTGGGGACAAACATGATTTATTAGTAATTTCCGTAGATAAAGAAAAGTTGCAAGTAGGTTGTTCAATCAAACAGTTATCACCAGACCCGTTTGAAAAAATATCCAATTATGAATTGAATAAGAAATATGAGGTAAAAGTTATAAAATTAATGGACTTTGGTGCATTCTGTGAATTAGAATCTGGTTTAACAACACTACTTCATTCAAGCGAAATAAGTTGGACAAAAAAAAATGTATCTCCAAAAAAAGCATTTAAAGTGGGAGATAAAATTATGTGCGTAATCACTGAGATTGATAAAGAAAAAAGAAGAATTGCTATATCTCACAAGCTTACAATCGAAAACCCTATAAAAGTATTAAGTAAAAAAAATCCAGTAGGAAGTATCATTGAAGGCAAAATTAGTAGTTCAAATGACTATGCACTTTACATAAAACTTAACGGATACGATTTAGATGCTTTTTTACATTGTAATGATCTAAGTTATACAAAAGATCCGGAAACTGAGTTAAAAAATTATAAGATTGGAGACAAAATAAAAGTAAAAATTTTAGAAATTAAAGAAGATCAGCAAAAAATAAGAGTTGGTCTAAAACAAACTCAAAAAGATCCCTTTGATTACTTTAAAGATAAGAAAATTAACGACACAATTACTGTTAAAATAATATCATCTGACAACAAAGGTCTAATCGTTCAGCCAGAAAATTGTGAAATGAATGTTTTAATTAAAAAATCTCAAATAGCTGTAAACGCAAGTGACGCTCGTCCATCGAGATTTGTTGGTGGTGAGCGTATTGACTCAGCGATAGCTGAGCTCAATTTTGAAAAAAGAAAAGTATCTCTGAGCATTAAACTTCTTGAAGAAATCCAAAAAAAAGAAGCTTTGGACAAATACGGTGCCGAAGGCTCTGGAAAAAATCTACCTTTTTCAACTTTATCTGATAAACTTAAAAAAAAAGATAAAGAAAAAAAATAGGTAAAAAATAAATTGCCGATAACTAAGTCAGAATTAGTAAAGCAGCTGTCTAAAACTTACCCTAATCTCCTAAAAAAGGATCTAGAGAAATTTTTTGATATATTCATAGATGAAATTAAGTTGGCTCTTAAAAATGATGAAAGAGTTGAACTTCGTGGTTGGGGTGTTTTTTCAACCAAAAATCAAAAAAGGAAAACCTCAAGAAATCCAAAAACTGGAGAGAAAGTAATAGTGGATGAAAAAAAAAGTATAAATTTCAAAATGTCAAAAGATTTATTTGGTGAGATAAACAATGAATAAAAAAAAAATATTCATCGCTGTAGACACAAATAAAATCTCTAAAGCAAGAAGAATAATAAGAGATACGCAAACAAATGAAATCAAGATCGGTTACAAGTTTGGTCTTGAGTTTTTTTACTCAAAAGAGGGAAGAAAATTTATCTCAAGTTTAAAAAATCAAATAATTTTTTTAGATTTAAAGCTAAATGATATCCCAAATACAGTGGTATCAGCTATGAAATCATTAAATAGTTTAAAGATCTCTTATTTGACTGTCCATTTAAGTTCAGGAATGAGTGCTCTAAAGGCTATAAGGAAAGAGAGCAAGAATATAAAAATTGCTGGTGTAACAACTTTGACTTCATTAAATAATAAAGATTTAAAAGAAATTGGATATAATAAAAAGGTAAATGAATTAGTTAAGCATCAAGTTAAACTTGCCAAAAAAGCAAAATTAGATGCAATAGTCTGTAGTGGACATGAAATAAGATCAGTCAAGAGAGTGTTTAAAAAAGAAATAATTACTCCTGGGATTAAAATACATACTACAAAAAATGATCAAAAAAGAGTTATGAAACCAATGGATGCTTTTACTGCAGGAAGCGATTGGTTGGTAATTGGTAGATCAATAACAAATGGAAATATTAAAAAGAATTTTAAAAATTTATTGGAAATTTTAGAGGACTGATGCAATCTAAGATTTGTGGAGTCAAAGATAGCGAAACATTGAACTTTTTAATAAATTATAAATATCCTCCTGAATTAATTGGCTTTATTTGTAATTATCCAAAATCTAAAAGATTTGTTGACATAAATTCTCTTCAGAAACTTCTTAAAGTTGGCAATCAAAAGTCTCGATTTGTATCTGTTCTGGTAAAACCTGATGAATTTACATTAAATGAAATGCAAAAACTGAATTTTGATTATTTTCAAATTTATGATTGTACTCCTGATGAAATAAAACTAATAAAAAAGAAATATAATAAAAAGATCATTTCTGCAATTACTGTTGAGACTAAACAAGATATTCTCAAATACAAAGAATATGAGAATTGTTCTGATATAATTTTATTTGACAGCAAGGGTTATGAAAAATCATTAGAATTTGATCACACTTTAATGGATAATGTGCCAGTCAATGTTAATAGGATGATAGCTGGAAACATTCAACACGACGATAATCTTGATAAGTTTATGAAAATTTGTAATTATATTGATATATCTGGGGGCGTAGAGACATCTGGATTAAAAGATATTTCTAAAGTAAAAATTTTCTTAGACAACGTTAAAAAATTAAATGATTAAATTAAAGAAAAAAACTTCTCTTATTGACCAACACGATAAGTTTGGGTTTTATGGAAATAAATTTGGTGGAAACTATTGTGCAGAAACAATGCGAAAACCAATTGAGGATTTATCTAAGCTTTTTGAAAAACTAAGAAAAGATAGAAAATTTCTTAAAAAAAGAGATCATTATTTTAAACATTATCTTGGTGGTGAAACACCTTTTTTTAAATTAGAAAATTTAACAAGGCATTTAGGTGGAGCTCAAATTTGGTGCAAAGATGTATCAGCTATAAATGGTGACGCGCACAAAGCATATCATGCAACTGTTAATGCATTAATTTGTAAAGAAAGTGGTAAACGCTACATAGCAGGAGATACCGGTGCAGGAATGTTCGGAAAAAATCTTGCAATGGCGGCAAAAAAAATGAACTTAAAGTGCAAAATTTTTATGGGCACAAAGGATATTTCTAGACAAGCACCCAATGTAAAATTTATGCGCGATGCAGGTGCTGAAGTTGTGCCAGTTGATTCGGGATCAAAAACTTTAGTTGATGCTGTTTCTGAGTGTATGCGCCACTATGTTTCAAACTGTGATAATACCCATCTTGCTGTGGGCTCGGCAATAGGCTGCAATATTTTTTTAAAAATTTGTGCATGGTCAACTTCTCAAATTTCAAGAGAATTAAAAAAACAATTAGTAAAAGAGTTTGGTAAAATACCAAAACTAAAATTAATCAATGTTATAGGTGGGGGAAGTAGCGCTCTAGGATTTTGGAATGAGTTTGTTGACTACGATAAAAAACATGTTGAACTAATCGGTGTTGAAGCAAAGTATGCTGCACCTTTATCTACAAACGCAAAAGTAGCTATTTTACATGGAGCTGCACAATATTGTTTGACTGATAAAGAAGGTCAAATAGCAGAAACCCATTCGTTGAGTGCAGGTTTAGATTATCCAGGTTCGAGTCCTTTACATGGATTGTTAAAAGATTCTGGAAGAGCACGATACACCAATGCTTCAGATAAAGAAGCATTAGCTGCTTTCAAGTTAATTACTAAATTGGAAGATATAAGACCAAGTTTGGAACCAGCTCATGCATGGAGTGAATGCATTCGTTTAGCACCAAAATTAAAAAAAAGTGATGTGATTGTAGTCAACAATTGTGGAAAAGGCTACAAAGATAAAAAAATTTATATTGAGCAATTAGGATATTATCCCAAATGAAAAATTCTATTAACAATGCCTTTAAGATAGCAAAAAAAGAAAATAGACCTGCATTAATATCTTATACAGTTTGTGGTGATAATACTAAGGATAAATCTCTACAAATACTCAATTCAATATCAAAGGATTTGGATATTGCAGAATGGGGAATACCTCATAATTGCCCAACTGCTGATGGTAAAGATATTCAAAATAGCTCTTACAGAGCTTTACAAAATGGTATTCGATTAAATGATATTTTTAAACTTGTTAAAAAATTTAAGAAAACAAAACCATCTAAACCAATTATATTAATGGGTTACTACCAAATGATATTTAATTATGGGGAAAGAAAATTTATTCAAAAATGTAAAGCTTCTGGTGTCGATGGGTTGATTGTTGTTGATTTATCATTTCCTGATAATAAAAATTTTGCCAAATTATGTAAGAAAAATTCTATTTGTTTTGTTCAATTAATTGCACCAACCACAACTGTAAAAAGAATGAGAGAAATAATAAAAAGTTCGCATGAAATGATTTATATGATTTCAACTATATCAACTACAGGGTCGGCATTAAAGTATAGTATAAAAAAAATCATTAAAAATTATAATGTTATAAAAAGAATCAAACCATCAAAAAATGTTGTTATAGGTTTTGGTATTACCGAAAAAACTATTTCAAATTTGAAATCTGCAGACGGTTTAGTTGTTGGTAGTGCAATTTGTCGAGAAATAACAAGAAGTCTAAAAGGTAGACAAAATCCTGTCACAAATGTAAGTAAATTAGTAAGGAAACTAAAAAACAAAATTATATGAATTGGTTAAAAAAAACTCTTAGATTCGGTGAAAAGATAAAACAGTTATTAAAAAAAAGACCATCAAAGAGTGATATAGAAAATAGTGATTGGGCATCTTGCTGCAAAGGCCCAATTTTAAAAAAAGATCTAGAAGAAAATTTATGGGTATGTCCGGGTCCATGTGGAAAACATTTTAGAATCAGTTCTAACCAAAGATTTGATCTTTTTTTTGGAAAAAATAATTATGAAATATTAAAAACCCCAATACCTGCTGATGATCCTTTGGAATTTGAAGACTCTTCTCCATATATTAAGAAGTTAAATGCTGCCAGAAAAAAAACTAACCAAGATTGTGCAGTTATGATCGCTAAAGGTAAGGTTGAGAATATAGATGTAATAGCTGGTGCAATCAATTTTGCTTTTATGGGTGGTTCGATAGCAACAAGTGAAGGTGAAGCAATTATTTTCGGTATTCAAAAAGCCATAGAAGAAAAAAAACCTTTCATAATTTTTACTTGTGGTGGTGGTCAAAGAATGCATGAAAGTCCCTTAGCCCTTGCACAAATGACAAGAACAACCATGGCAATTAATGAACTTAAAGAAAATAAGTTGCCTTATATAGTATGTCTTACAGATCCAACTGCTGGAGGGATTACTGCTTCTTTTGCGATGCTTGGAGACATTCAAATTTCTGAACCTGGGGCCTTAATTGCATTTGCAGGAAGAAGAGTTATTGAAGGAACAGTAAAAGAGGAATTGCCTGAAAACTTTCAAAAAGCAGAACATGTTCTCGATTGTGGTTTTGTAGACAACATAATACCTCGTAAAGATTTATCTAAAAAAATTGGTAAGGTATTATCTATATTGCTAAAGAAAAATTCTGAAGTAAATTTAGAGAATAATGAACAAACTCCAGAATTTAATATCGGAACTAGAGAAGCATCATAAAAAGAAATTAGACCTATCCCTAGGTCGAACTTTTAATCTTTTAAAAAAACTTGGTAACCCTCAGGACAAACTTAATAATATAATTACAGTAGTAGGAACGAATGCTAAGGCAAGTATGTCATACAGTCTAAAGGCAATTCTTAATCAAGCTGGATTAAAGTGTAATATGTACACCTCTCCACATCTTCAATCCTATACTGAACGTTTTGTATTTAATGATGCTGAAATTGATGAAGAAAATCTTTTTAAATTGTTAGAGAATACAGAAAAAGTCTTAGGAGATGATAATGCGACTGTTTTTGAAATACTTACATGTGCCTTTTTAAAATATGCGGAAAGCTTTAAAGATAATATTAATATTATTGAGGCTGGATTATTTCACCAATTCGATAGTACCAATGTTTTTAAAAAAAATTTAATAACATTAATTGGTGTAATACATAACGATCATTTTCAATGGTTAGAAAATAAGAGTATTGATGGAGTTATACATGAAAAAACTTGTAAACTTTTAAACTCTAATATTTTTGTAAACAAACAGGTGAATGATGAGATAGGTAAAAAAGTGGAACAATCTTTAAATCAAAATACATCAAATAAATATTTTTTTGGAAAAAATTTCAATATCTCAAGATCAGATAATAGCTTCATTCAATACCAGGATGATATTGGCGAATTGATATTACCAGAACCCAATATTCTAGGAGACCATCAACTTTATAACATTAGTACTTCAATTGCAGCGTCTAGAAAAATATTTAACATTAAAGATCAAGATATCAAATCAGGTATTCAAAATATCTCTCTAAGAGGAAGATTACAGGAAATAAAGTCAGGAAAACTAAAAAAAATTGCAGGTGATAATAGATTGGTAGTTGATGGAGGCCACAATATTTCAAGCAGTTATGTTATTGCAAACTGGATTAAAAACCAACATCAAAAAGTTAATCTCGTTGTAGCTATGATGAAAGATAAAGAACATCAAAAATTTATGAAATCTTTTGAGGGTCTAGTTAATTCAGTTACTTTAATTGATATTCCTAATCAGGATGGAGGGATTTCTAAAAATGAATTTAAAGAAAAGATAAGTAATCTCAATTTTAAGTTAAAAATTTCAGATAGTATCGATGGTGCAATTCATTTAAACTCAAAGGATATTAACACTATTACCTTAGTTACAGGATCACTTTATTTAATTGGGGAAGTTCTAAATTTAAATTAAGTATTTTCTTTAATCCAAGAAACAATATTAGATTTAGTGGTAGCTCCAACCTTTGTTGCTTTCAATTCTCCACCAGAAAATAAGAGCATAGTTGGAATACCTCTAATTCCGTATTTTGTTGGAGTGTTGGGTTCACTATCAATATTGTGTTTAGCTATTACAACATCAGACATCTCGTTAGAAATTTCTTCTAATATTGGTCCGATTTGTTTACAAGGTCCACACCACTCCGCCCAGAAGTCAACTATAACTGGTTTGCCAGCCTTGATAACTTCTGCTTCAAAGTTTTCGTCTGTTACGTTTACAGTAGCCATAGCATTTTTATATAAAGATTAGATTTATATTCAAGCTCAAAATGATTAAAATCTATTTTATCCACATTAAACATTTTGATATTTCTTCTCAATGGACATCACAAAATTATTTAGTTGGTCCAAAAATTTAAGATTTTTCTCATCATTTTCATTAGTAAATTTTTCTCTTAAATTGTCGCACTCGAAATAAAATTCTTTGCATGTCCACCACTTCTCTTTTTTATCACTAAGAATTCTTTCAGCTATATCTCGCTTCACCTGTTTTAAAATAGATTCGGGCAGAACATGTGGAGCTTCTTGAAATATTATTTTTTTACCAAATCCAACAAGTCTTTCATCCTCAAACTTATCCAGCAATCTTAGTTTATCTGACCAAGATGCCTCGTGCCATTTTGAGAATAAATTTGTATCTTTGTTTGGAGTGAACTTTTTGTATATACTCTCTTCTGGAAGTATATCCTCTTGAGATTTTGATTGTTCTTTTTCTTCAGCAATTTCTCTTAAAGCGGTTAATATATTTTCTGAAAACTTTTCGTTACTGTTTACTAATTCAGCTCTTTTTATCAGAATGTTTTTATCTATTGCATTATAGGGTTCAACATCCATACCAAATTTTTTATCCAAAATTATAGGTGCTTTGTTTGATCTGATAGTTCTTAAAAATTTGGGTGATTTTTTCATCTCAGCTTTTAAATCATTGATCGACATTTTAAAAAGAGGCTCTACATCAACCCTTAAATCGACTGCTTGACCCCACTGATATATTGGATGGGTACAAAATTTCGGGTGGAGAGGAGCACAAAGGTAAAGTCTTGATTTTCCATAGAAATACTCATTTAAAGTAATAATCTTTTCTTTTTTAATAATTGTTTCTGTGTCTAACTTATTTGCAGTTTTTAAAAAATCGTTCCAAGTTTCTGGCTGCTTTTTCTTAATTAAGCCTAGTACTTTAAGTGTAAGCTCAGCATCAAAAATTGCACTATGAGCTCCGCCAGATTCAAAACCATTCATTCTTGCTAAAGACTCTAATTTCATCACTGCGTTACCCTTCTCGTTAATTTCAGTGTTTAATATTTTATTATCAATAGCGAAGGCACCTCTTGCTATATTTAGTCCATCGTGTCTTTTGTTTGGTGAGGCATTAGTAATATAGGGGTATCTAATACCCTTAAAAAACTCTTTTCTAATCATTTCATCATCAAAACCTATGTTTGACCATCCCATGAAGATTGCGGGACTCCACTTTTTAAAAATTACTTCAACTTGATTTAACATCTGATAATGGCTTAAGTTCGTTTTTGTTAGCAAATCTACGTTTGTTTTATTAACGAGCAGCGCCATACACTGGGGTATTTCACCTTCGGGTAGTCTACATCTTAGATTAAATCTATCTTTTTCTTTAAAGTTTTCATCTACCAATATTCCTCCAATTTCAATTATGCTGCCAAAATCAGTAGAAGAACTTGATGACTCAATATCCCAAATAACAATATTCAATTTTTTTCCTTAAACTTAATGCTTTTTGTGAAGAGGATATGATCTCGCATCTAAACAAGTAGCAAGTAAATTTGTTAATATATTAATTTAATAATTTGTCAATTTCATTTGACAAAAAGCTTGTAAAATTTTTCAACTCTCTCAAGAAATTTATTTTGATAATCTAAAAGTTCATTACCTTCAATTTTAAAATCTTGAAATAGTCTGTCTACTGTACACATCAAAACAACTCCCTGTGTGATGTTGGAGTTATAAACTGTGTTATGCGCTAATGAATAGGCCCCTATTTGTAAAAAATAGTCTTCAATATACTCTTTCTTTTTTGGTTTATTGCTTTGTTTAAAATCTAAAATTGTCTCTCTACCTTCATAAACACCTATACAGTCAGCTGTGCCAGCATATTTGTTGGGATAATATAGTGTTGCTTCAGCACCCCAAACTTCTGTTAGTTTATTTTTTAGACCATTATCTATAATTTCTTCTGCCATTTTTTTTGAATGATTGTTATCATCAATTAAATCTTTATTAAGCTTTCCATGTAGAAACTCTTCAATAAACTTGTGAATTGAGCTACCTCTACTTGATGCTTCTTTTTTGATTCTATCTGCCTCAAGCTTTCCGACTCTTTCCTTCCATGCAGCTAATGCAGCTTTGTCCTCTTCACTTTTTGTTGCTGTGAGTATGGTTGTAACAGAGGGTAAGTTAGATCCATCTAAAGAGTAGTGCCTTTTTCCTTGAATTAATGCTCGAGTAGAACTTGGATAATTAAATTTTTTATTCCATTCCATTTGAGCTGTTATATTTGTTTTTTAATTTGAAATGAATTAGTTTTTAGCTTGTTTTGCTTGTTTACTTAGCTTTTCTACATTCTCTATATTGATAGCTCTTTCAATCTGCTCTGGGTCTTTTATATTTTCTAGCGTCCGCGTAATAGATCTGGCATCTTTTCCAAAACTGTCAACGACTGTCATAGCCTCCTCTAATTTTTTTCTTAATTTATAAATATTATCGAAATGAGTTGAAAATCTAGTGCTGATTGTTTTTAAATGATCATAGATTTCTGTTGCGTGCTTTTGAACTTTCAAAGTTTGAAATCCCATATGAAGAGATTGCAAATAAGCTGAGAGAGTATTTGGTCCTAAAATTACAACTTTATACTTTTTCATTATTTCTTGTGTCAACAGCTCTTTATTAACAGGGTCTTGGTAAGAGCTTAATTCCGAAAATAAACTTTCTGTTGGAGCATAAACAATTGCGAAGTCTGTGGTTTTAGGAGGGTTTATATATTTATCATTTACTGATTTTGCTTTGTCCCTAAAAGCTTTTGCTAAATTTTTTCTTGCATCAGCAGCGGCCTTTTTATCCTCATTTTTAAATGCATCCTCTATGGCTTTAAATTTATCTACAGGAAAATGACTGTCTACAGGTACAAGCACATCCTCTTTAAGTTTGATAGCAAACTCAACATTTTCACTCGTATCTTCTTTCATTTTGACATTAGACAAATATTGTGAAGCTGGTAACAAATCCTCTAATAAAGATCCTAAACTGAATTCAGCTAATGTTCCAAATTTTTTCACCCCTGCAAGTATCTTATTTATGCCTCTCTGGCTTTCATTTAAATCTTTTACCTGCATATTAAATGCTTCAACTTTTTGATTTACCGATGTTAGTGTCTGAGTCATATCTCTTGTGACATCTTTAGATAAACTGTTAAAAGATGCACTCATTGTATTAAATGAACTATTAATACTATCCCTTAAATTATTAATTTCTTGAGAATTATCTTTCGGTTCCGATTTATTTCTCCTCTGAGTAATTAATAGGTAAATTATTATTACCATTAAAACTAAAATTAAATATAATATCGAATCTTGCATGCTATCAATTATGAATATTACTATTTTATCAAACTATACAAGTAAAAAGATTAAAAAAACAAATGAAATTGTAATATAGTTAATTAAAATAATGGAATTTCAATTAACCTTTAAAATAATAATCATAGTTGGAGTTTTAATAACTGTTTATGCAACTTTAAGAAATTTAGATGTAATTAAAATTATTCTTATCTATCTTAAGGACTTGTTACTAAGAAAATAGCTTAATAATATTTTTTAAACCTTTTTTTGAAAAACTTTTTTTTGATGAAAAAACACACGCCTGAGATTTCAAAATTTCACCGTCTTTAAGTATACGTAAATTGTTGCTTTTAATCGTTTTTCCAGTAGACGTAATGTCAGAAATCAAATTTGCTGAACCAGTAAAAGGATAAACTTCCGTAGCGCCCAAACTTTTGACAATTTGAAATTGAGTTACACCTTTTGAAAATAAGAAGTCTCTGGTCAGATTGGGATATTTAGTTGCAACTCTAAGTCTTTTCTTTTTTTTATCTCTAAATTCAAAAGCAATCTCTTCTAAGTCTGCAACTGTTTGAACATCAATCCACGGGTCAGGAATAGCAACAACTAGATTTGCTTTTCCAAAATCATATTTTTTAACAAGGTTTATTTTTTTTTGTGTATTAAATTCACTTTCTTTAAATAAGTCAAAACCAGAAAAACCTATATCTAGAGAACCATCCCCTAATCTTTCTATAATTTCTCTAGCATGTAAATATAATATTTTTAAATTTTTTTGATTTTTAATTGATCCAATGAGATCCCTTTCCCCTCTTTCTGAAATAAGTTTTAGTTTTTTTCTTTTAAAAATCTTTAAAACGTCTTTCCTTAATCTGCCTTTGCTTGGTATACCTATGTTAATTGTATTTTTCATAATTTACTTTAAGTTTATTGCTGCCCCAACAGCTGGCACTTTTTTTTTCGATCCTAAATCAGAAATTAATTGATCGTATCTTCCACCGTTAAATATATTTTTAATTTTATTTTTTGATTTAATGTCAATTTTAAACACCATACCTGTGTAGTATTCGAGTTGTCGTCCAAAGACAGTTGAAAAAATTATATTAAGCTTTGAAACTTTTCTAGTTGATAATGGAAAATAATTTTGATCAACTGCTAGATTAATTTTATTTTTTTTAAAAAATTTATTTAATTCCTCTGCTGCTTTGTTGATTGGACATTTGATCTTTAAAAACCCTCTGATAATTTTAGAAACATTTCTACCCTTGCTTGGGCGTCTTGGATCTTTAATCTTTTTATCAAACCTCTTTAAAATTTCATCAATAGATCTACCAGCAATTATTGATGACTTATTTTCTTTTGTCATTTTTAAATAACGTTTTTTATCAACCTCTACAATTGTTGGATCAACATCTGAGTTTGTCTCTAATCTTTTCAGCAAGTCGTTGAAATAGCTTTCTCTCCAAAAATGTCTTGAAAGTCTCAACTTCCATCTCTTAGGGATATCCAATTTTGAGATTAAAAGATTAAATATTTCCACATTTCCTATTGTCAATGTGCCTGCAGAATACTTTAAGTTTTTTATTGATTTAAGGGAAGTATCAATTATTTCTTTATCATCTTTTTTCTCATCTTTTGAACCAATAATTTCAAATCCAATTTGGTCTCTAATAATTGAGTCTTTTTTATTATTTGATTTTCTATATGCCTGACCGCTATAAAATATTTTTTCTTTAGTTTTAATATTGTTTTCAAGGTACCTAAGGCAAGAAACTATTGTTAAATCAGGTCTTAAACATAACTCGCTTCCATCTTGATCGATAAATGAAAAGATAAACTTTCTAAAATTTTCGCCTGACCTTTGAACTATGTGATTAGCTTCAATTATAGATGGTAATTCAATGTATTTAAACCCATTAGATTTTACAGATCTAAGAATTTTTTCAGATAAATTTTTTGATTTCATTGATTAAATTTTCTTTTGAAAATGTAACTTGATTATTTTCTCCTTTAACCCCAATAAGATTTTTCAAGGTGATTCTGTTATCTTTAAATTCATTTTCCCCACAAATTATAGCGACCGGACACCCTCTTTTATTGGCATAAGTTAATTGTTTCCCGAGATTTTTTTTACTGTCTAAAAAGATTTCTGAATTAATATTATTTTTTCTTAAAGTTTCTAGAATTTCGTAATAATTTTTTAAATATTTTTCATCCATCACACAAATAATAACCGGCTTTTGTTCGTTGATTTCTGGGTTTAATTGCATCATCGCAAATAACAATCTATCAACACCAATACTTACACCTGTGCCAGGTATATCTACCCCCTTAAATCTAGATATTAATTTATTGTATTGTCCTCCAGAGCAAATGCTTCCAATATCTACTTCTTTGCCTTTCTTATTTTTTGCTTTAAAACTAAGATTAGTTTCAACACAAAAACCATCATAATATGCAAGACCTCTTACAATTGCAAAATTAGTTTTAATTTGACCAGAATAATTTCCAAATTTTAAAATTTCTAGAAGATCTTCTAATTCTTTAATTCCCACTTGTGTTAAGGGGTTTTTAAAATTTTGTTTAAGTTTACTCAAATCATTAATCTTTAAAAAACCTAAAATCTTAGATACTTGATTATCACTTAGATTAGCACCTTTTGTAATTGCACCACTTTTATCCTTTCTCTCTTTTTTTAATAAATCCTCAACACCTCTTAATCCAAAACCAGGTTTATCAAGCTTGTCTATAGCTCTCATAACCTTGGTCTGTTTAGTATCTGGAATCTTTAGATCTTTGATTATACCTTGAATTATTTTTCTGTTGCTGACGTTAATGATAAATTGATCTGTTTTTAAACCACACTCCAACAATGTGCTTGCAATTAAATTACATAATTCTGCATTCGCTTGAGCTTGGTTAACATTTCCTACAATATCACAATCTGCTTGCGTAAATTCTCTGTATCGCGCATTTCCAGCTTTCTCATTTCTAAAAACATTTTGGATTGCATATCTTTTATATATTGATGGAAGATCTTGATTGTTTAGAGCAACAAATCTCGCTAATGGACTTGATAAATCATAACGAAGGGTAATATCTTTAGTTCCGTCTTTAAAAGAAAATACATCAGACATAGGATTGCTTTCGTCCTCTGCGAGAAAGGATCCAATATTTTCTGCAATTTCAAAAGATGGAGTTTCCAAAGGGTCAAACCCGTATTTTATAAAATTATTCTCTATAACTTTTAAAAGTTTCTTTTTAAGAAGTAATTTTTTATTCCACCTATCTTCAAATCCCTGAGGCAACCCAGGAGTTAATCTATTTTCTTTACTCATGTTTTTGGTACCCTGGCTTGGGATCGAACCAAAAACTGAAGTTCCACAAACTTCCGTGATAACCATTTCACCACCAGGGCCTATGTTTATTTTATATTAATTGTTGTTAAATTTAAATTTATTAAATAATTAAATAGCTAGCGTGCAGCCAGCATGTGTATGATGTCTGTGAATTGAATTGAACTTATTATTTAATATATTCATAGAGCTTAAATAGCATTTAATTATAGAAATACAAGAATGAATTGTATAGGAATAGCAAACCCAACGGGTTTTATACTCCTATACAATAATGATGAATTAGAATTAAGAGGTTTTTTGCAGTTTTACTGCGGCAGGACCTTTTTCTCCGTCTTCAACTTCAAATGTAATTTCGTCACCTTCGTTTAAGAATCTTAAACCAGCTTCTCTAACAGCAGAAGCATGCACGAATACATCTTTTTCTTTATCTTCTCGTTCAATGAAACCATAACCTTTTTTTCCATTAAACCACTTTACTTTACCTTTTAGACTCATTTTACTCTTTCTTTATTAGTTTATCTTTGTTTATACAAAGAATGTGATTTGTTATTAGATTTCTAAATTAGATGCAAGTGATTTAATTGTCTATTATTAAGCTTTTTGGTGGTGGCCTTGGTAAGAATCGCACTTACGACACATACCTTTTCAGGGTACTGCTCTACTACTGAGCTACAAGGCCATTAAAATCTAAATGTTATACGACCCTTTGTAAGATCATATGGAGTTACTTCTACAGTAACATTGTCTCCCTGCAAAACTCTAATTCTGTTTTTTCTTAATTTTCCAGCTGTATGCGCTGTAACAATGTGATTGTTTTCTAATTTGACCCTAAACATTGCATTGGGCAAAAGGTCTATTACCTTTCCTTTAAATTCTAAAGAGTCTTGTTTTGACAAATTTATAATTCTCCTAATCTTTTTTTAATTGATTTAGCATGTCCATCTAAACCTTCATTAGTTGCAAGAGTTATAACTGATGGACCAAGAGTTTCAATACCCTTTTTTGATAAATTTATGTATGAAATTTTTTTAATGAACTCTGAAACACTTAATCCACTTGAGTATTTACTGGTCATATTAGTTGGAAGAACATGATTAGTGCCCGGTACTCCATAATCTGTCATTGCCATCGCTGCATATTTTCCCAAGCAAATAGAACCTGCATTCTTAATTTTTGGAATTAAAGACTTATAATTTTTTATATTAAGCTCTAAGTGCTCTGGGCCCACCTTATTAATTATTTCTGCAATTCTATTTTCTGAATTTTCGTAGATTAGTATGCCATTCGTCATTAAACTTTTTTTTGCAATTGATCTTCTCGAAATGCTTTTAAGTTGATTTGTTATTTCATTCTTAGTTTTTTTTAGAACGTTTTTATCTTTTGAAATTAAAATACACTGGGCAAGAGAATCATGTTCAGCTTGAGCAATTAAATCACTTGCTAACCATTCTGGATTAGATTTGTTGTCACAGACAACTAAAACTTCTGAAGGTCCAGCTGTCATTGACTCAATTCCTATATCCCCAAAGACCTCTTTTTTTGCTGAAGCAACATATGAATTTCCTGGTCCTACAATTTTATTCACAGATTTAATTGATTTAGTTCCATATGCGGCAGCTGCAATTGCTGAAGGGCCACCAATAGAATAAATTTCCTTAATTTTACATTTTCTTGCAGCGTACAAAACTGCAGCATTTTGCTTTCCCTTATAACCAGGATTTATCATTATAATTCTTTTAACCCCTGCTACAATTGCAGGTATCGTGCTCATTAAAACACTAGATGGATAGGAAACTTTTGAACCTGGAACATAGATCGCAACTGACTCGAGTGGAACATATTTATATTTCACTTTATTTTGATACTTATCAATATATGAGACATCTTTGAACTTTTGAAGTGAATGAAATTTATAAATTCTATTATAAGCTGCATCTATCGCTTTTTTTACTTTTTGGTCTAAGGATTTAATGGAGTCTTTTATTTTTTTTGAGTTCGGAATAATTGTTTTATTTTTATTAAATTTTTTCTCATATTTTACTAGGGCTTTATCTCCATTTTTTCTTACATCTTTAATTATATTTTTTACTGAAACATAATCTGATCGAAGCTTATTTTTTCTTTTAGAAAGAAGATTATCCAAAAATTTATTAAAATTTTTATTTTTAGCAGAAATTACTTTCATTTTATTTCTTTTTTAAATCCTCTAATGTTACCTCTATTATTTCAGAATATAGGGTTATAAAACGATTATCTGAAAATAACAAATTAATTTCATATTGTTTACCAATTTTCATTACATCTATTCCCATCAACTTTAATTTCAGTTTACTATCTTTTTGATCTATATTTTTTGCTACTACATTTTCTATAAATTCAAATTTACACACACTTATAATGTTGCTTTTTTTGTTATCTTTCAGAGATTTTCGAGTTAAAGACAGTAAAAATATTTTATTTTTTTTAAGATATTTAATCTCTGAAACGCTTGTAGTTGAGTCCTCACAGTATGTCGAAATTATATTTAAACCATTGAGTTCTCTTGCTAATATTTTGGATAAAAAATTTTTTACCATTATATTTTTATTTTTACTTTAATACCAAGTTTTCTTAATTTAAGTTGAAGGTCTGAGTATCCTCTCAATCCATGATAAATTCTTGATATTGTTGATGATCCCTTTGCCACGATTGCACCCAATATAATTGAGAAAGTAGTTCTGAGATCGGATGAAATACAATCAGCAGAATTCAATTTTTTTTCTCCATTAATTATTGCAAAATTTTTTTTAATTTTTATATCTGCTCCCATTCTATTTAGTTCGGGCACAGCCATAAATCTATTTGTAAAAATCGTTTCCTCAATTTTACTTTGCCCGAAAATTCTTGTTAAAACAGGTATTAAAATGGGCAAACAATCTGTTGCAAATCCAGGCCATGGTCCAGTTTTGACGTTTATAGGTTTTAATTTTTTATTTGTATTTAATTTTATATAATTTTTACTTTCATTAATTTTAAAACCTATTTTTTTTAATATCTTTAATTCTGAAGGTAAAAATTTAGGATTTATATTCGCCACCTTTACACTGCCCTTTGTAATTGCTCCTACACATAAATAACTAAATGCTTCTATCCTATCACCAATAATTTTATGATTACCGCTTAACAGCTCTTTAACTCCTCTAATTCTTAAAGATCTTTTTCCAATAAACTTTATATTTGCGCCTGAGTTGTTAAGGAATTTTATAAGATCTGTTACTTCAGGTTCTAAAGATATATTTTTTAGAACATGGGAACCTCTTACAAAAACTGAAGACATGATTAAATTTGACGTGCCGGTAACTGTAATTTTTGGAAACTTATAGTTCTTGCCTACTAAACCATTCTTTGAAGATATTTTAACATATCCCTTTTCCAAAACATGTTCAGCCCCTAAACTTTTGAAACCTTCGAGATGCCAAGATGTATCACGAATTCCTAATGCACAACCTCCTCCTTGAGCAACTCTTATGCTTTTCTTTGGATATCTTCCAAGTAAGGAACCCATGGTTAAAACTCCTGCTCGCATTGTAGATACCAAGTTATAGGGAACAGTCAATTTGTGATCCTTTTTATTTGTAATGATCATCATTTTTTTTTTCTCTAAAATTTTTACCTTAGAACCTAAGGAAATTAAAAGATCTTTCATTGTAAAAACATCTTGAACCAAAGGAACATTTCTTAAAATTACTTCTTTTTTAAAAAGAATAGATGCCGCCATAAGAGGAAGGCATGAGTTTTTTGCACCACTTATATTTACCATTCCATTTACGGCTTTGCTTGGGCCAGTAATTATAAATTTTTTCATTTTATTTTGATTTAGCCAAAGTTATACCAACTTGACCTTGATATTTTCCTTTTCTATCAGAATAGGATACCTCTGGCTGATCTCCACTGAAGAACAAAATTTGCGCTGCTCCACTATTTGCATACAATTTTATCGAGTTGCTTGTGTGATTTGAAAATTCTAAAACTAAGTTGCCATGCCAACCTGCCTCTAAAACTGTGGGTGGAGTTCCAAGTCCGCATCTTGCGTAAGTACTCTTGGCAGTTACTAATCCAGTTACATTTCTTGGCATTTTAAAATACTCAAGACTACTTGCCAGTGCGAAAGAATTTGGAGGAATTAAAATAGACTCTTCACCTTTAATAGTTATAAAATTGTCCTCACTAAAATTCTTTGGGTCAGCTGTAGCTCCTTTTATGTTTGTAAAAATTTTGAATTCAGAGCCGCATCTTAAGTCATAACCAAATGAGTTAAGTCCATGACTAATGCCTTTAGATACGCTTTCGCTCACAAATGGACTTATCATCTCCTCTTTTTCTGCAAGTTCTTTAATTTGTTTGTCGTTTAGAATCATTTTTTTGGTTTTTTTGTTTGTGAATTTTTCTTTTCCTTAAATTTTTTCTAAGTGCTTTCTCGAGATCAAGCTTAGAAGGCTTTCTTTTAGAATTCATTAAAAAGATTATTTTTTCTCAGGATTGGTAAGATGCTCCAAAGTTACAACTTGATCAATTGGTATTGTCTTATCTTCAGATTTATTTGTTCCCTGCTTAGATTGTTTTTTGGCTCTTCGCTCAGCTAATTTCTTTTCTCTTTTAGCTTGCTTCTCCATCGCTTTAGCACCTCTTGTAGATTTATAATCGTAGTGAATTCCCATAAAATTACCAAAAATTATTATAGACTTAATAAAATAAAAAATTAAGTCAAAAATTTGAATTTTATTGATTTTTACACTATTTTTATTTACTCGCCCTTGTAGTTTTAGTGTTAAAACAGGCCCTTGGTAAGGGTCAGTCATGAGTTAGATTCTCATCGAGGGCACCATTACTTTTTAAAGAAAAATTTTCTTAAAATAAATGTCAGAACAAATAAAAATATTATAGCTGATATTGGTAAATAAATTTCTTGAGTTTTTAAAAGATCTAATATTTTTGGTAATTCATCATTTTCATATATTTTCTTTTCTAAAGCTGATCCTAACGAACAAACAATAAATGCTTGAATAATAACTCCAAGTAAGGTTCCAAAAAAATAGTTTTTTAATTTTACATCAAATAATACAGGTATTAAATTTTGTATCTGTGTTGGAATACCACCAAGAAATCTAAGGAGGCCGACCGCTAAAAGCTGATTGTTTCTTATTTTGTCATTAAGATATTGATACTTATTTTGTATTTTTTCAATGATGTAGTTTTTAAAAAAATAATTAGCAACCACAAAAGTTACACTAGATCCTAAAGCAAAAGTTAACGAAAAAATTAAAGTTCCAAAGTAAGGTCCAAAAATATATCCACAAATCAACCCTAATGGAGACCCAAATCCTTGAAGTAAAGAAATCCAAACAATTCCAAATATAATAAATAAAAAAAATGAGAATATTATATTATTTTGTTTAAAATTAATTAGATACTCACTATTTGATTTGAGAAAACTATATGAAGTTAACTCCTCAATACTTATATAAGTTAACAAGAAGTATAAAAACAATCCCAGGAATATAATATAGGCTAAACCTAACCATATCTTAACGTTTTTCATAGTTTGCATATTATAGATTTTACATTATAAGTACTTAAATTTTTAATACTACATAATTAAAATCTTATGAAAAGAACTTATCAACCAAGTAAACTTGTCAGGAAAAGACGCCACGGATTTAGATCAAAAATGAAAACAAAAGGTGGAAAAAAACTTCTAGCCAGAAGAAGAAAAAAAGGGCGAAAAAAACTTACTGTTTAATGAAAATTAAAATTAAGAGTCTCTCAAAGAATGAGGACTTTAAAAAACTTCTTAATGGAAGAAAAATTTCCAATTCTTATCTCACAATTTTTTTTAAAAAGATTCCCGATAAAAAGAATACATGTCTCAATATTAGTTTTGTGGCAAAAAAGAAAATGGGTAAAGCTGTTGATAGAAATAAGATAAAAAGAAGGCTCAAAAATATGACATATGCGATAACTAAAATAGCTAAATTAAATCTTAACTTTTCTTATTTAGTTCTTGCAAAAAAAAGTGTTTTAGAGGAAAAATACGATGAAATTAAAGAGGCATTACAAAAAAGTTTTGAAAAAATAAGTTAATGAAGATTTTAACAAAGATTATTATTAAGATAATAAAGTTTTATCAGTACTTAATCTCACCTTTGCTGGGTAACAACTGTAGATATTTACCAACTTGTTCAGAGTATTTTATAGAGTCTTTAAAGGAGTATGGTTTGATTAAAGGTTTTTTCAAAGGCACTAAAAGAGTTTTAAGTTGTCATCCTATTAAATTCCTTGGTGGTGGTGAAGGATTTGAACCAGTTAAAAAAAATAAAAATTAAAAATGGACTCAAATAAAAATATAATCGCAGCTATATCACTCAGTGCAGCAATAATTGTTTTATGGGCTTTATTTTTTTCACCTTCTCCAGAAGATCGAGAAAAAATAAAGCAAAAAAGAATAGACTCAGTTAAAAGTTTAGATGCTCCAGAGATAGAAAATTCTGAAACTAATAACCTTCTTTCAAGAAAAGAGGCTTTAAATAAAGATAAAAGAATTATATTTGAAAACGATAACGTAAAGGGTTCAATTTCTTTAAAAGGTGCAATTATAGACGATTTACTTTTTAAAAATTACAATGAAAAACTCGAGGGTACCAAAAAGGTGGTACTATTAAATCCAAGAAATGCTTCTGATACATATTACTTAGAAACAGGCTGGGTTACTAACAACAAAAATATTGATTTACCAAATAATAAATCAAAATGGAAAGTAGAGGGAAACGCAAAACTTTCTCCAGGAAATGACGTTAAATTGGTATGGAAAAATGCTCAAGGGCTCACTTTTGAAAAAATTATTAGCATTGATAATAAATTTTTATTTACTGTTAACCAAAAAATAAAAAATAATACTAACAAAATATATAATTTTTATCCTTATAGCCAAATTATCCGAAAAAATATTCCTAAAGATATAGTAAATTTTTTTATTTTACATGAGGGACCACTTGGTGTGTTTGATGATCAGTTAGTGGAAAAAGATTATGATGATGTAATAGACAAAAAATATTCTATAAATGCTGAAAAAGGTTTTCTAGGTATTACTGATAAATATTGGCTTACAAGCTTAATACCAGAAAAGAACAAAAATTTTAGAGCGGACTTTGAGTACAGTGAAAAATTTAAAATTAGTTATATAGAAACTGAGGCTGTAGAGGCACAACCTAATAAGCAAATAAGTAATAAAGTTGATATCGTTATTGCCGCGAAAGAAGTAGATGTAATTGATGAGTATAATGAGAAATTAGGATTATCAAAATTTGACCTTGTCATTGACTGGGGTTGGTTTTATTGGATTGTAAAACCTTTATTCTTTCTTAATGATTACTTCTTTAAACTTGCAGGAAATTATGGAGTTGCAATTATATTAATAACTGTTTGTTTAAGATTAGTGTTCTTTCCACTCAATAATTATGCATTTAGATCGATGAGTCGTATGAAAATTTTACAACCCGAAATGGCTCGTCTTAAAGAGGTTCATAAAGATGATAAGATGAAACTTCAGCAGGCAATAATGCAACTCTATAAGAAAGAAGGAGTTAATCCTGTAAGTGGTTGTGTGCCAATTTTAATTTCTATACCATTTTTCTTCGCTATTTATAAAATGTTATTTGTAACAATTGAAATGAGACACCAGCCTTTTTTTGGATGGATAAAAGATTTATCTGAGAAGGACCCAACATCAATTTTCAATTTATTTGGACTGATACCATGGGCACCCCCTGAATTTTTAATCATAGGTGGGTTACCAGTTCTGATGGGCTTAACAATGTGGGCACAACAGAAACTTAATCCAGCTCCACAAGATGATATACAAAAGAAAATTTTTATGTTTTTTCCCGTTTTTTTAACTGTAATACTTGCACCTTTCCCTTCGGGATTAGTTCTGTATTGGACGGCCAACAATATTCTTACAATGGCTCAACAGTACGTCATTATGAAGAGAACTACTGTGAAAACCTCTCAATAATGGATTTAAAAAAGATCTTACCTATAGACGGACCGCCAGTCGAAGAAGTTTTGAAATATGTTGAGAAATACAAAAAAGATATAATAGTTATAAAGTATGGGGGCAATGTATTCATTGATAGAAAAATTTTTGATAATTTTATTAAAGATTTAAGCGTACTTAGCAAGCTTGGTTTGCAAGTGGTTGTTGTGCACGGAGGAGGACCAAGAATAAAAAGAGAGTTATCTAAACAAAATATTGAGTCCAAATTTATAAGAGGTCTTAGAGTTTCTGATAAAAAAATTATAAATGTCGTTGAAACAGTGCTTATTGACTTTAATGAAGATATTGTAAATTCTCTAAAAAAAATTGGGTCTCGGGCAGCATCACTGCATACAAAAAAAGACAATGTTATAGATATTATTCCTGAACAAAAGGAACTTGGTTTTGTGGGAATTCCTAATAAAATCAATACAGAAATTATTTTTGAAAAATTAAAAAATAATATAATTCCTATTATTTCTCCCTTGGGATTAGGGGAAAATAAACAGACCTATAATATTAATGGAGATCATGCGGCTGGAGCAGTTGCAAAGTCTCTTAAATCAAGAAGACTACTTTTAATGACAAATGTAGAGGGTGTTTTGAACAGAGAAAAAAAACTTATTTCGGAAATCAATTCTTCAAAAATAATCGAAATGATAGAGGATAAAACAATTACTGAAGGTATGATACCAAAAATTAATACATGTCTTGATGCTGTAAAAAATGATGTAACTGCAGTTGGTATAATTGACGGTCGTAAACCTCGTTCAGTTTTGTTTGAATTATTTTCCGATAAAGGATCAGGAACATTAATAAGAAAATGAAAAGTTTAAAAGAAATGAAATACCTTCTTTTGGACCTTGATGGGGTTTGCTACGGGTCTCACAATGGTTATCCTTTAGAAAAAGTCTTTGGCCTTGTATCAAAAAGAATGACTCTTTTTATTCAGGAAAAACTTGGATTAGATGAAAAAAAGGCAAAAGAACTTCAAACGAATTATTTTTACAAATACAATACAAGTCTAAACGGTCTTATGTTGCACCATAATGTAATTGGAGATGAGTTTCTCAAATACGTACATGATATTGACATTTCATTTATGAAAGAAGACAAAATTATGAGAAATGAGCTAGAGAACTTAAATATGGAAAAATTTATTTTTACAAATGGTAGCGCAGAACATGCTCAAAATATTTTAACACGATTAGGAATTTATGATCTTTTTGGAAAAGAAAAAGTATTTGATATAAAAGATGCTGGATATGTTCCAAAACCAGAAGCACAGACATTTGATTTAATGGTTAAAAAATTTGGTATTAACCCCAAAGAAACAATTTATATTGAAGATATAGCTAAAAATTTAAGTATTGGCTTTGAAAGAGGCTGTACAACTGTTTGGTTAATCAATGATGAGCATTTTGGAAAAATTGACTCTGATAAAGATTATATTTCTCATAAAATTGAAAATCTATCTTTATTTCTCAAAGAAATAAGGTTATTAAAAAGTAAATAAATTATGTCTTTAGAAAAAATAATTAATGATGCTTGGGAAAAAAAGGACCAAGTAAATCAAAACTCAGATCAATCTTTAAAGGATGCAATAAATCAAGTAATTAAAGATTTGGATAGTGGTAAGTCTCGTGTAGCAGAAAAAATTAATGGAGAATGGAAAACTCATCAATATCTTAAAAAGGCAATCATGCTAAGTTTTAGAATTTATCCGATGGATAATTTAAGTGGACCGTATAGTAGTTGGTACGATAAAGCTCACTTATTAAAAGGCAAAACAGCTAATTGGACAAAGGAACAACATGAAGCTGCTGGATTTCGAATGACACCAAACAGTCCAGTAAGACCAGGATCCTTCATTGGTAAAAATGCGGTACTTATGCCTTGTTATGTAAACATAGGCGCATACATCGGGGCAAATACAATGATGGATACATTTAGTAGAGCTGGAAGCTGTTGTCAAATTGGAGAAAATTGTCATATATCTGCTGGATCAGGTATTGGTGGAGTTTTAGAACCTGCACAAGCACTTCCAACTATAATTGAGGACAATGTCTTTGTTGGAGCAATGTCAGAAGTCGTAGAGGGCGTTATAGTAGGAGAAGGTAGTGTTCTTTCAATGGGATGTTACATTGGTCAAAGTACAAAAATTGTTAATAGATCAAATGGCGAGATCACAAAAGGCCGTGTTCCAGCTTATTCAGTTGTGGTGCCTGGAACTCATAAAGATCTTTATGCTGTTCATATAATAAAAACTGTAGATGCAAAGACGAGGTCAAAGACATCAATTAACGATCTTTTAAGAGAATAATTATGCAAAAAATAAATGAATTACAATTAGCCAAAGAGCTAATGAAGTTCCCATCAATAACACCTAGAGATGCTGGTGTTATGAGATTTTTAGAAAAAAAATTAAGGAAAATTGGTTTCAAAACTAAAATTTTAAATTTTAAAGAAAAAAATTTTCAACCGGTAAAAAATTTATATGCCAGGTTAGGAAGAAAAGGACCTAATTTTTGTTTTGCGGGCCATTTAGACGTTGTGCCCCCTGGAAACATAAGGGACTGGACAGTTAATCCTTTCAGACCCTCTATCAAAAAAGGTCATTTAATTGGTAGAGGTGCAAATGATATGAAAGGCTCAATAGCTGCTTTTGTTTCAGCTGTAAGTGTTTTTTTAAATAAAAATAAGAGTTTTACTGGCTCAATTAGTCTTTTAATAACAGGTGATGAAGAAGGAGATGCTATAAACGGTACAAAAAAAGTTGTAGATTATTTAAAAAAGAGGAAGGAAAAAATTAATTTTTGTTTAGTTGGTGAACCAACAAATCCAAATAAATTAGGAGAAATGATAAAAATTGGTCGACGAGGAAGTTTAACTGGAAATATAGAAATAATTGGTACACAAGGACATGTTGCATATCCTCATAGAGCAAATAATCCTTCAACAATAATTTTAAAAATTTTAAATGAACTTAAAAATATAAAATTTGATAAAGGTACTAAAAATTTTCAGCCTACAAATTTAGAGATCACAAAAATTAACATTAATAATAACGCCGATAACGTAATTCCTAAAACTGCTAATGCGACTTTTAATATAAGATTTAATAACAAGCATTCATCAGTTTCGATCAAAAAAAGAATTAATAAAATATTAAGTAAAATTAACAAAAAAAATAAATCAAAATTTAAAATTGGTTACAGAGTTTCTGGTGAAGCATTCTTAACAAAACAAAACGCTACAACAAATATGATACAAAATGTTATAAAAAAAATTACAAGAGTTAGACCAAAACTTTCAACAACAGGAGGAACTTCTGATGCTAGATTTCTAAAAAATATATCTCCTTGTTTAGAATTTGGTCTTGTAGGAAAAACAATGCACAAAATTGATGAAGCTGTATCATTAAAAGATCTTAAAAAATTAACTAAAATTTATGCTAATATTTTAGATAACTATTTTTCGTGAAAACAGCGATAATATCTTCAAAAACTTCGGTAAATCATTTAACAGGTGATGGTCATCCTGAACAACCTAAAAGAGTTACAGCGATAACCGAAAGACTAAAAAAAAATAAAAATTTAATATGGGATAAACCAACTGCTTTTGACCATAAAATACTAAAAAAAGTACATGATGAAAATTATGTTAGTATGGTCAAAAAAAGTTTTCCTAATCAAGGATTAAAATTTTTGGATAGCGACACTGTAATTTCACCTGGAAGCAAAGATGCAACAGTAGATGCAGTGGGATCAGTAATTAAAGCAATAGATGGCGTTGAACAGAAAAAATTTAAAAATGCTTTTTGTGCAGTAAGACCTCCTGGTCACCATGCAGAAAAAAATAAAGCGATGGGTTTTTGTATATATAATAATTGTGCAGTTGCCGCTCATTATCTCATGGAAAAGTACAAATATAAAAAAATTGCAATTTTCGACCCTGATGTCCATCATGGAAACGGAACACAAGATATTTTTTTCGATAATAAAAATGTTTTATACTTGTCTACACACCAATATCCATTTTATCCGGGCACTGGAAGTGAAAAAGAAAAAGGTAAGTATAATAATATTTTCAATGTGCCTCTTCCTGCTGGAACTACGTCAGAAAAATATATGAATGCTTTGGATAGAGTTTTAGATAAACTGGTTGAATTTAAACCTGAATTTTTGATCCTAAGCATGGGCTTTGACGCAAATATTGCTGATCCTCTTGCGCAGTTTGAATTAAAATCTCAAGATTTTTATGAGATTACAAAGAGAACTCTTAAGGCAACAAATGAATTCACCAATGGAAAAGTTATATCAGTATTAGAAGGAGGGTACGACCTTAATGCCCTTGCAGATAGTGCATTTAATCATGTAAATGCTCTCGACGAAAATAATTAATGAAACTGTACAAAATTAAAAAATCTAAAATTGACAACAAGCGGGGTTTATATGCAACTAAGGATATAAAAGAAGGAACAAAAATAATTAATTATATTGGAAAAATCATTACTAATAAAAAAGTTGAGGAGTCAGCAAAATTTGACAATAATAAACCAATATATTTATTCACACTTAATAATAGATATACCTTAGATGGAGATTTTCATTGGAATACTGCAGGTTTGATCAATCATTCATGTAATAATAATTGTGACTATGAGGGAAGAGGTTTAAAGGTCTGGGTATCAGCAATAAGAGATATTAAAAAAGGAGAAGAACTTACTTGCGACTATGGTTTTAGTTTTGATAAAGACTTTAAACAGTTCCCTTGTAAATGTGGTGCAAAAAATTGTTGTGGATATATTGTAAGAGCAGGTTCAAGGTTTAGGATTAATAAAAAATTCGCTATTAGTAAAAAAAAAACTAATAAATCACTTTAGTTAAGTATAATCCCTCTGCTGGAGCAGGAGGTGCACAATTAATTCTTTTTTTTGATTTTATTATCTTGTCAAATTTTTGAATGCTCCACCTGTCCTCACCAACATACTTCAAGCAACCAACCATAGATCTTACCTGATTTTGAAGGAATGACTGTGCTTTTATCTCAATTTCAATAATTTCTTTTTTAGTTAAAAATTTTATTGATTTAATTGTTCTTACTGGAGTTTTCGCTGAACAACTTGATGATCTAAATGTTGAAAAATCTTTTGTACCAATTAATTTTTTTGCTCCTTTTTTCATCATTTCTAGATTAAGTTTTTTTATTATGTGCCAACACCTTTTTTTTTTTAACACTGAACAAGATTTACGATTTAAAATAACATATTTATATATTCTGGCTTTTGCAGAATATCGAGCGTGAAAAGTGAGCTTCCTTTTTTTTAAGTCTAAAATACTAATGCCGTATCTCGATAAAAAATGATTAACTGATTTTAAAAATTTATAGCTATCTTTTATTTTTGTACTTGTATCAAAATGAGCTGATTGTTCTAAAGCATGTACTCCGGAGTCAGTTCTTCCTGACCCTATTATATTTATCTTTTCTTTAAAAATTTTAGAAATAGTATTTTGGATTCTCCCTTGAATTGTTTTTCCTTTTCTCTGTACCTGCCATCCATTATAATTAGTACCAACATATTCAATAAGAATTTGATATCTATTCATTAAGGATGCAGCCTTTACTTATTTTTGAACCATTTAAAAATTCATTTATTTCTTGAATTTTTTTTCCTTCTTTTTGAATTTCAATAACCTTTATGCTTTCATTATTTGAGCATGCTATCTCAAGTTTGTCATTTAAAACTTTACCGGAGGGTCCTGTTCCATTTCCAATTTCGGCTTTTAATATTTTATATCTTTCTCCTTTAAATATAAAATATGCTCCTGGATTAGGGTGCAAACCATTTATTTTTCCAATGATTTTCTTGGCACTATCATTCCAAAATATCTTACCCTCTGCTTTATTTATTTTTTCAGCATATGTTGCCTCGGAATGGTCTTGTTCTTTAAAATTCGCTTTACCACTTATAATGTCATCTATGTTTTCAATAATTTTTAAGGCTGCTAGTTGAGACAATTTTTCTTGAAGCTCAGTTGCATTTAAATCTAAATCAATTTTAATTTTATAAGTTTTAAGAACAGGACCAGCATCTAAATGTTCATTAATTTTCATAAAACTTATTCCCGTTTCAATATTCTGGTTCATTATTGCTCTCTGTATTGGTGCAGCGCCTCTAAATTTGGGTAAAATGGATGCATGAATATTTAAAAAACCATTTTTGGAAAGGTCTAAAAATTCCTTTGGTATAATTTGACCATATGAAATTACTACAACAATTTTAGGTTTTATTTTTTTCATAAAGTTGTACTCATCGATATTATTTTTAAGACTATTTGGAGTTCTAATTGGTAAGCCAAGTAATTCAGATTTAACATGAATTGGAGTTTTTTGAATTTTCATTCCCCTGCTAGATTTTTTTGGCGGTTGTGTGTAAACAACAGAAATATTGAGGTTACTCTCACTAATCTTTTCAAGAATAGGTACAGCAAATTTTGAAGTACCCATAAAAATAATATTATCTGACATTTACACAATAACTCTACTAGATGTATTTTTGTTTTTAGATAATTTTTTTATTAGAATTTCTTTTTTAAGCTTTGACAAAAAATCAATGATCAGCTTACCATCCAAATGATTAATTTCGTGCTGGATACATGTAGATAGTAAATCATCACATTCCATGTTTGTTTTTTTTCCTGAGATATCTACATATTCAACAATACAGGTCTTTGGTCTCTCAATTTCTATAAATGTTTCGGGTATTGATAAACAACCTTCTTCATATGTCGATCTATCTTTACCAAATGATTTTATGACTGGATTTATTAAACAAAAAGGTTTTTTTTTTTCATCTTTTTTTGAAATATCAATTACAATCATTCTTCTCAAAACACCAACTTGAACAGCAGCAAGACCTATGCCATTATTTTTGTACATTGTTTCAAACAAATCATCTGCTAATTGTTTTTCT